>NZ_JAQCSY010000029.1:0-38225 GCF_027686195.1 Coprococcus sp. AF102-57
ATAATTTATCTTTAACTGTTAATGACCTCCTCATGTTCTCTCATTTATGTCAATTTTAGCATATTTTGATTTTTTTTCAAGGACACAGTGTCAGTCACAATATAAGTTTTTCTTATATCGATATTCATATTATGTATTTCCCATTTACTCCCATTTCTCCTAAATTAAAGATATCGACTTATGGAGGTACTGTCCAATGAATCTTACTGAAAAAAGAAAAGAACAGATCGCTTCTGTTCTCATCATCTGTCTGGGAAATATTCTCAACGCTTTCTCTGCAAGAGTTTTTCTTCTACCCGCCGACCTTGTTGCCGGAGGCACAACCGGAATCGGACTGATCCTGCAACGCATAACCGGTATCCCGCTTTCCTCGCTGGTACTCGCTTTTAACATTATCATGCTGGTGCTTGCCTATATTTTTCTCGGGAAAAAATATACTTTTTCTGCAATTTTAAGTTCTTTTATGTATCCGATCGCACTGGAATTTTTCAATCAGATCCTTGGAGATTATGTTCTGACGGACAACCTGATCCTCTGCACACTTTTTGCAGGGATCGGAATCGGAATCTCTCTTGGGATGATCATTCGTACCGGCGCTTCTACCGGCGGCGTTGATGTTCCTCCGCTGATCCTGAATAAATATTTCCGTTTCCCGGTTTCAGTCGGTCTGTATATTATCGACTTCTTTGTCATCCTGGGACAGGCGCTTTATCAACCGGTTGACAAAGTACTCTATGCAATTTTGTATGTGATCATTTATACACTTGTCATGAATAAGCTGATCGTCAGCGGTACTTCAAGGATTGCCGTCCAAATCATCAGCAAACATTCGGATGAAATCCGCAATTTTGTACTCAGACAGATCGACCGTGGTGCAACCATCATTCCGGTTCAGGGTGGCTATCTGAACCAGCAGCTGAATATGGTGCTCACTGTCATATCTAACCGTGAGCTTGTCCAGCTTGAGAAAAATGTCCACCTGATCGATCCGGAAAGCTTTATCATCGTTTCTCAGGTACAGGAAGTCCAGGGACGTGGATTTAATCTGGACAAGCACTGGAAACCAGAGTAGTCAGATACCTCTGAAATTCCCGGATTTCCGGCTCTTTTTTCTTTGATTTCAGGCAGGCAAAATAAAGACTGTCCTGCCTGGCTGGAACCAGTGGCACCGCCGTAACCCCATAGTATTCTGCAAAGGACTGTGGTCCGATCGCGATCCCGCTTCCGCTTTTCACCATCTTCATCACTGTATCAATACTATCCGATCGGATGACCCTCTTCCATGTGATATTCTGTTCACCATATGTCTTTCTTAGGAGACGGTCTTCCACCGAATGCTCCAATCCTGTGAGCATAGTATATTCCCTGCAATCCATGATTGAAGCATTTTTCTTCTGCGCGAGCGGATGATCCGATGCCGTCAGTATACACTGCTTCTCACGGATCAGTTCTTTTGCAAAACAGATACATTTCTCCATGCCGATTTCATTTTCCGGCATCCGATCCAGTGCCATATCAAGGGAACCGTCCTTGATCGCTGCATATGCATCCAGCCCAGCCTCCGTATAAAATGTCACTTCGAGCTCCGGATGCTTCTCAAAATATCCTACAATCCTTGGAAACAGTCTGTTGGAATAGACTCTGGCACCAAGTCCGATTTTTAATTTTTTATGTTCTGTTCCCGAAATCACTTCTTCTTTAAAACGACTCCAGTCTTCCAGCATTTTTTGCGCTTTTTGGTAAAAAAGATTCCCTTTTTCGGTAAGCTCCAGTCCTTTTCTTGTCCTGCGAAATACGCAGTATCCCAATTCCTTTTCCAGATTCCGGATCTGCTGGGACAGAGCAGGCTGCGAAACAAAGAGATACTCTGCCGCGCGGGAAATGCTGTTGCATTTTGCGATTTCTACGATATAAGTTAATTGTTGTATGTTCATTCAACGCCTCTGTTTTATTTTTCGGTATATAAAAATCCCCCCATACGGGACATTTCTGTTTTCTTGACCTGTATGAGGGTATCCTATTACTATTTTTAGCAGGAGTGCGTCCTGCAAGCCATCCTCTGACAGTTTCAATATTTACTTTTATAATTTCAGAAATATCCTCAACACTCATTTTCCTGTCAGCGAGAGAATATGCTACATCTTTCTTCTCGTCCATTCTTGCTTCATCATCCATAATAATTCGAAGAACATACTCACAGGCTTTCCTGTCTTTAAAAACATTCCGCGCAAGGATATCGCTCATCACAGTCAGATTTTTATCGTCTCTTTGTATCTTTCCTTATGCTTTAAGAGCGATTCATCTTTAGTCATCGGTAATTATCACCTCCTACTTTTCTGTACCCATCACTCCAAAATCATTTTACAAGAATCCACGAAAACAATCAATATACTTAGAGTATAAAATCTATACTGTGATTTTCTGAATCTTTGCTTTCTTTGTAAAGTGTCACTATAAACAAAAAGGAGTATGAAAGCCTCTCTCCCAGCTTTCATACTCCCTTTAATTTCTCTATCGATTTTACCAGCTTATACTGCCTCATTCATCGATGCCAGCTTTGCTGCCTGGTCTGCTGCGATCAGGCTGTCAATGATTTCATCCAGATCTCCGTTCATAATGCTGTCCAGCTTATGAAGCGTAAGCTTGATTCTGTGATCGGTCACACGTCCCTGTGGGAAGTTGTAAGTACGGATCTTCTCAGAACGGTCTCCGGTACCGATCTGGCTTCTTCTTGCCTCAGCCTCTGCAGACTGCTGCTTCTCCAGTTCCAGTTCATATAACTTGGAACGCAGAAGACGGAATGCCTTTTCCTTGTTCTGCAGCTGTGATTTTTCAGTCTGGCTGTAGATCACGATTCCTGTCGGATAATGAGTCAGTCGTACAGCAGAGTCTGTGGTATTGACACACTGACCACCGTTACCAGATGCACGCATAACATCGATACGAATATCTTTTTCATCGATCACAACGTCAACTTCTTCTGCTTCCGGCATCACTGCTACGGTAATGGTTGAAGTATGGATACGTCCGCCGCTTTCTGTCTCCGGCACACGCTGTACACGATGTACACCACTTTCATACTTCATACGGGAATATGCTCCCTGTCCTGTGATCATAAATACAACTTCCTTGAATCCGCCGATTCCGTTTTCATTGAGGGAGATCATCTCTGTCTTCCAGCGTCTGCTGTCTGCATAATGTACATACATACGGTAGATCTCAGCCGCAAAAAGGGCAGCTTCATCTCCACCTGCACCTGCACGGATCTCCACGATAACGTTCTTGTCATCGTTCGGGTCTTTTGGAAGAAGAAGGATCTTGAGCTCCTGTTCCAGCTCTTCGACTCTCTTCTTAGACTCACTGAGTTCTTCTTTTGCCAGCTCTTTCATCTCTTCATCGGATTCTTCCTCCAGAAGAGAAAGACTGTCTTCAATGTTCTGTTTACAATTTTTATATTCTTTATATGCCTCAACAATCGGGGTCAGATCATTCTGTTCTTTCATCAGCTTGCGGAAACGTGACTGGTCATTCACCACGTCCGGTTCCTGAAGCTCACCCATAATCTCCTCATAACGAATGAGCAGATCTTCTAATTTATCAAACATTTCTTTTCCTCCTGTTATTTGCTATGCCTATTGTACACGCCACATACCACACGGTCAAGACCTGCCAGATCCTTTTGCGTTGAAACCTGTTCAAATCCAGTCTCTTTCAGCAATTTTTCCACATCTGCACTCTGGTCATATCCAATCTCCATCACAAGCCAGCCGCCGTCTGTCAGATATTCCGGAACCTTTTCTGCCAGGATCCGGTAAAAATAAAGACCGTCCTCTTTTCCGTCCAATGCCTCATACGGGTCATGAAGACGTACCTCTGCTTCCAGCTCTTCGATCACTTTTGTCGGGATATAAGGTGGATTCGATGTGATCATGTCAAATGTTCCTGTAATATTTTCAAACATATCAGTCTGGATCCACTTACCGCTCACTCCCAGCTTTTTGGCATTTTTTTCAGCCACTTTCAGAGCTTCTTCTGAAATATCTGCACCTTCTATGACAATCTGCGGATTTCTCAGTTTCAGGCTGATTGGGATACAGCCTGAACCGGTACACATATCCAGCACTTTTACCGGATTTTCCTTTTTCATAAGAAGCAGTCTTTTTTCTGCTTCCTCTACAAGAATCTCAGTATCCTGTCTTGGCACAAGTACATGTTCATTGACTGCAAATTCATATCCCATAAATTCCTGAACCCCGGTCAGATGCTGCACCGGAATCCGGGTTTTTCTGCAGCTTACCAGCTCAAAGAACCGGTCTTCTTCATTTTTCGGCATTCTTTCAAAACCATCCACATAATATCTGGTCCTTGTCATGCCGGTCACATGCTCCAGCAGGATCCAGGAATCACTTTCCGGCTCCGGAATCCCCGCCGCTTTCAATTCACCTGTGGCTTTCTGATATGCTTCCTGATAGGTCACAGCTTTTACTCCTCTTCCTTATATCCGAAATTTTCTCTCAAATACGCTTTCCAGTCAAACACCGCTTCTACAGCCGCAATCCCGACCTCGATCATCTCATCGTCCGGTTCCTTTGTCGTAAGCCCCTGCAGCCAAAGTCCCGGCTTACTTAAGATACACACGACCGGATTTTCACTGCTTCCTGCCCATTTGATCAACTCATAAGAAATACCAGCAATCACCGGAAGAAGTGCAATTCTCACAATCACTCTCATCAGCGGAGATTCTACCCTTACAAAAAATAAGAGAACGATTCCCACGATCATGACAAACAGCATGAAGCTGGTTCCACATCTTTTGTGTTCTTTAGAGCTCTTTCTAACATTTTCAACAGTCAGTGGAAGTCCATGTTCAATACAGTTGATACACTTATGCTCCGCGCCATGATAGCGATACAAACGCTTAATATCGTTCATTACCGAAATTCCGCCCACATAGGCAACAAAAATCGCAATGCGGATGATTCCCTCAATGATAATCCGAACTGTATAGGAAGAAATCCATTTCTTCAGCAGATCTGACAAAAAATACGGAAGTACCATAAAAATACCGATCGCAAGTGCAAAAGATACAACCATCGTCAGCGTCATCAAAAGCTTTTCCGTACGCTCCTGCTTCTTTTCTTCGACTTCGGTCATCTCTTTTTCTTCCTCTTCCTCATAGAAGCTTGCTGACCAGGTCAAAGTCTTCATCCCCAGCACCAGAGAATCAACAAAATTAAAGATTCCTCTGACAAAAGGTAGCTTCGTAAGTGCCGTATATTTTCCAACTACACTTTTATATGTATCTGTTGTAACTTCTATCTCTCCGTCAGGCTTTCTCACCGCAACCGCATAACGGTCTTTATTCTTCATCATCACGCCTTCGATGACAGCCTGACCACCAATATTCGAAGATTTCATATTCTGTTATGTCCTTTTTAATTCATCGTATACACAAAATAGGCTGAGATTTCACAATCCCAGCCTGTTGAATTCTCTTATTACTGAATTCCGTATTTCTTGTTAAACTTGTCAACACGACCTCTGGCCTGAGTTGCTTTCTGCTGTCCTGTGTAGAACGGATGACATTTAGAGCAGATTTCTACGTGGATTTCTTTGCTTGTAGAACCTGTTACGAATGTATTCCCACAGTTGCAAGTTACAGTTGCCTGATAGTAATCTGGATGGATTCCTTCTTTCATGATTTTCACCTCTTCTTGTTTTATTCGTTTTACGCGCTTTCACGCGGCTAATATCTTTAAACAGCTATGTTAGCATAACATAGTTTTTTTCTAAATGCAAGTAATTTTCTAAATAAACTTTGTTTTTTTGACCATTTGGACAAATTCTACGTTATTTTTCGTGCGGTCAAACATATTCAGAATGCTGTCTACCGCTTCATCTGACTTCATTCCGTTTAATGCACGGCGCATAATATCCACTGCTTCCTGCTCCTCTTTCGTAAGAAGCAGATCCTCTCTTCTTGTTCCGGATTTCGGGATATCGATTGCAGGAAAGATTCTCTTTTCAGAAAGCTTCCGGTCAAGCACCAGTTCCATATTACCGGTTCCCTTAAATTCTTCGTAGATGACATCATCCATCTTGCTTCCGGTATCTACAAGTGCGGTTGCGAGGATAGTAAGGCTTCCGCCCTCACGCATATTTCTCGCTGCCCCAAAGAAACGTTTCGGCATATGAAGTGCTGCCGGATCAAGACCACCGGACAGGGTTCGTCCGCTCGGTGGAACAACCAGGTTGTATGCTCTTGCCAGACGGGTAATGCTGTCCAAAAGGATCACAACGTCCTTTTTGTGCTCAACCAGACGTTTTGCACGCTCGATCACCATCTCTGACACACGTTTATGATGCTCCGGAAGCTCATCAAAGGTCGAATAAATAACTTCCACATTATCCCCTTCAATGGCTTCTTTGATGTCGGTTACTTCTTCCGGACGTTCATCGATCAGAAGGATCAGAAGATGGATCTCCGGATTATTCTTCCTCATAGAAAGCGCCACCTGCTTCAACAGAGTTGTCTTACCTGCTTTCGGCGGTGATACGATCATGCCTCGCTGTCCCTTACCAATTGGAGAGATCAGATCCATAACACGCATTGCAGTGCTGCTCTTTCCCGCTTCCAGTCTGAGACGTTCATTTGGGAAAATCGGTGTCATATTTTCAAAGTTCATTCTGCGTCCTGCTTCTGCCGGAGACATTCCATTGATCTTGGTCAGATACAGAAGCGCACTGAATTTTTCAGACTGTGTCTTTACTCTTGTATTTCCTGTCAGGATATCCCCTGTCTTCAGGCTGAATCTGCGGATCTGCGATGGTGATACATATACATCTTCCTCGCCCGGCAGATAGTTCTGGGAACGGATAAATCCGTATCCATCCATGACTTCCAGAATTCCATTCACCGTACGTCCACTGTCGAGCTGTTCAATATCTGCGGTTCCGGCTTTTTCGGATTTTACTTCCTCCTTCGCCTCTTTTATTGAAACTTTGTCATCTTCTTCCAGCATAAGATCGATCAGATCTGCTTTTTTCATCGTTGAAATTCCGCGAAGTCCGCGCGTTTTTGCCACCTCTTTTAATGTAGAAAGAGGCAGGGACTCATATTTTTCTCTCGTCATATGTTCTATATTCCTCCTTTATTCCAATTACTTTTCTTATCCAAAAAAATATTAAACTTTTAACATTGGGAAATCTTGTCTGAACTGACTAATCTGCTTTTGATAAACCCAAGTATACAACATTTTGCACAAAATGGAAAGAAGTTTTTTGATTTGCTTTCATATCAGAAGAATGTTATCATAAAAGAGCAGCAAAACTGTAATCAAAGGAGGACGTATGAAAATGTCAGCAATTGAGCAAGCACTTGAAATGCATGAAAAATGGAATGGAAAAATTGAAACTACTGCAAAGTCACACGTAAACTCTCGTGAAGACCTCGCAATCGCATATACACCAGGCGTTGCCGAGCCATGCAAGGTCATTGCAAAGGACCCGAATGCAGCCTACAAATACACGATGAAAGCCAACACAATCGCTGTAGTATCCGACGGTAGTGCCGTTCTCGGACTTGGTAACATCGGAGCCAAAGCCGCCATGCCTGTTATGGAAGGAAAAGCAGTTCTTTTTAAAGAATTCGGCGGAGTCAACGCAGTTCCGATCTGCCTGGACACTCAGGATACAGAAGAGATTATTAAGACAGTTGTCAATATTGCACCTGCTTTCGGCGGAATCAACCTGGAAGATATCTCTGCCCCACGCTGTTTTGAGATTGAGAGCCGTTTAAAAGAACTTCTTGATATTCCTGTATTCCACGATGACCAACATGGAACCGCCATCGTCGTTCTGGCAGGTATCATCAACGCCCTTAAAGTAACCGGCAAGAAAAAAGAAAACTGTAAGATCGTTGTGAATGGTGCCGGAAGCGCCGGAGTTGCAATCACAAAGCTTCTTCTTACCTACGGATTCCCGAAGATCACTATGTGTGATATCAATGGAATCATCTCTGCTGATTCACCGAATCTGAACTGGATGCAGAAAGAGATGACCAAAGTGACCAATCTCGACCATGAGACCGGTACACTTGCTGATGCACTCAAGGGTGCTGATATTTTCGTCGGTGTATCTGCCCCGAACATTGTTTCCCAGGAAATGGTTGCTTCTATGAATAAGGATGCGATCCTTTTCGCAATGGCAAACCCGGTACCGGAGATCATGCCGGATCTTGCAAAAGCTGCAGGCGCAAAAGTTGTCGGAACCGGACGTTCTGACTTCCCAAACCAGGTCAACAACGTTGTCGCTTTCCCTGGGATCTTTAAAGGTGCATTAGAGGGACGTGCACCCCAGATCACCGAAGAGATGAAGCTTGCCACAGCAAAAGCAATCGCAGAACTTGTTCCGGATGAAGAGCTGAACGAGAACAATATTCTTCCGGAAGCTTTTGACCCACACGTATCACAGGTCGTAAGCGAAGCTGTCAAAGCTCTGATTTAATCTTATGAATACAAGAACTCATGATAGCAATCGCCCGCAGGA
Source organism: Coprococcus sp. AF102-57 (assembly GCF_027686195.1). Taxonomy (NCBI): domain Bacteria; kingdom Bacillati; phylum Bacillota; class Clostridia; order Lachnospirales; family Lachnospiraceae; genus Coprococcus; species Coprococcus sp. AF102-57. Next base: position 8,548 of record NZ_JAQCSY010000029.1, read on the forward strand.
AATATCCTGCGGGCTTACTTGCAAAAAAGAAAATCCCCTGCGCTGGGGAGAACGGCGCTACTATGCACTGGACTACTATCTGAAGCAGAATTTCGGTGAGAAACTGTACAAGATTTCTTTAAACGGAGGCTGCTCCTGTCCGAACCGGGACGGAACCTGCGGCACACGCGGTTGTATCTTCTGTAGCGAAGGTGGATCCGGCGATTTTGCCGCTTCTTCTTCTCTTTCTGTTGCCGACCAGCTTGCCTATGGAAAAGATCTTGTCCGCCCCAAATACAACGGGCACAACTATATCGCCTATTTTCAGGCATATACCAATACCTATGCACCAGCCTGTCATCTGCGCCGGATCTTTACCGAAGCGATTTCTGATCCGGAAGTACGCATTTTATCTATCGCAACGCGTCCGGATTGCCTTTCACCTGAAATCCTTACACTGCTTGCCGAACTAAATGCCATTAAACCGGTCTGGGTAGAGCTTGGGCTTCAGACGATCCACGAACGCACTGCCAACTGGATGCGCCGTGGTTATCCGCTTTCCGTCTTTGAGCAGGCGGTCCATTCCCTTCACGCGATTGGGGTACAGATCATCACCCACGTAATTTTATTTCTTCCGGGAGAATCTGAAGCAGATATGCTCGCAACCATCCATTATCTGAACGCTCTTCCGATTGACGGAATCAAGCTGCAGCTTCTCCACGTTCTGAAGCATACCGATCTGGCAGATTTTTACAGGCAGGAACCTTTTTATATTCCAGATATGAACTCTTATTTTCATCTGCTCGGAAAATGTATCGCTTCGCTCCGTCCGGATATTGTCATTCACCGTCTGACCGGTGACGGACCAAAATCTCTTCTTATCGCACCGCTCTGGACCGGCAATAAACGGTTAGTACTCAATCAGATGCAGCGCTATTTAAAAGAGCAGAATCTCTGGCAGGGAAAAGAATATACTACATTTTAAGGAGGCAGCCCTATGGCAGAAGCATTTACACTTTATAAACTCATCATTCTATACATGCTGGACAAAGTTGATTTTCCTCTGACCAACTCCCAGATTTCTGAATTTGTCCTGGACAAAGGATATACCGATTATTTCAAACTCCAGCAGGCTCTTTCTGAACTTGCGGACGGTGGTCTCATCCTGAAAGAATCCACTCACAACCGCACTCTTTTCCATCTGACGGAAGATGGGAAAGGGACGATTCATCTTTTCCAGGATAAAATCTCAAAGCCAATCCAGGACGATATTGACCACTTTTTACAGACAAAACAGTATGATCTGAAAAATGAAGTTTCCGTAAAAGCGGATTATATGAAAAATGCAGGAGAGGAATATTCCGTGCGCTGTCAGGTCTTTGAAAATCACGAACCCCTGATCGATCTGACCCTTTCTGTACCGACTGAAAAAGAAGCGGCGGCAATTGCACTCAACTGGCAGAAAAAAAATCAAGTCGTCTATGCGTGGCTGATGTCTCAGTTATTGTGATGGATGTGAATGATACGGTTCGCAAATTAAGGCTGTGATTGGACAATGATACACTTGAATCTCACGACATGAAAACTCTACGTTGTTCTTTGGGCAGATCTCAGCTACGTTCTTGAAAGCTTGCAAGCCTCATGCCTGCTCCAAAAGAGCTGAATCCCGGGCGCGGACAGAAAACAAATGGATAAGGATTCCATGTTTGTGCTATGGAGATGAGACACAAAAATTGTGGAAGCCCTTGCTGACACAATTTTCGCCTTAAGTGGCTCATCGGAATGGTCAGCACAAAGGAATCTGCTCTATTTGTTTTCTGTCCGCGTCCGACCACAACCTACAAAAAAGCAGACCGTCCCATATTCCGATCTGCCTAAATAACCACCACAAAACTGATGTATTTCCTTTCTTCTATTCCCACCGTAATTTCTCCGTGGTAACGGTTCACAAGCATCTTTGCATTATAAAGTCCCAGTCCATGCTTTTTTCCATCTTCTTTCGTAGAAAATCCTTTTTCAAAGAAATGACTGATCTCGCCAAGTCCTATATTTCCGACCTGATTCTTTATCGTGAAGATAAGCTTATCATTCTGGGAATCAATTTCGATCAGTACCTGATTTTTTTCTTCGGTACAGGCTTCGTATGCATTGTCGATCAGGGTTCCCACAATCTCGATCAGATGATGTTCGGAGATTCCGGATACGATTTCTTTATTCCATACCCGGATATCGGTCTGGACATATTCCGGTGCACGGACAATTTTACTGTAAATAAACCCTGCCAGGATTTTATCGCTGATTTTCAGAAGCGGGAGATACTTTCTGCTGTCATCTTCTCTGGCGATTTCCGTAATGTATTCAGACTGCTTTGCCACCAGTTCTTCATAATTATCGATAGTCAGATGCATATTCAGGATTGCATTCAGATGATTGTCAAATTCATGCTGTTTGGCACGGATTTCTTTGACCAGTTCTTCCAGCGGAATCAGATAGTTCTGATAAAGCCGCAGTTCATTTTCCTTCTGGCGTATCAGTACATAATTACTTCTCCAGTCCACAATTCCCCAGATCACAACGATCACCATCAGAACAAACATGATAAACACCCTGTAATCAAAGGTACCACTGATCAGGAAATCCACGATCAGATAGACTGATACCATAAGTGCCATTACGCAGAAAATACGATATAGAAATTTGCGTACCCAATCAGCCATTTAACAGTCCTCCGATCACCGATTTGTAAGTCACACCGATTTCTACCGTATCCGGACAATTTTTGATCCGGATGATCCGGTTGACGGTATCGTAATATTCAACTTCATTTTTATTGACCGCATACATCCGATGGCACTGCGCAAACATCCCTTTTGGCATCTTAAGCAGCATCTGTCTGAGAGTCACATAAGGGACATCCCAGTTCTCCGTCACAAGATGCAGTCTTGTTCCTCTCGGTATCGCTTCCAGATAACGGATATCCTCGCATTTCAGCTGATAATTGATCCCGTCTTTTTTCACAACGATCACCGGTGGTTTCTCCCTGCTCTCTTTTTCCAGCACCTTCTGAACAACCTCTTCCACCTGCTCCCTGTGAAATGGCTTCATAATGTACTGGTAACAGTGCAGCTCCCGGTAAGCCTGCATTTCCATATTGCCAATGGCAGTCACCATCACGATCGGGGTAAAAGTATATTCAAACCTCTCCCGTATCTCTCTTGCGAACAAAATTCCACCGATATCCTCCCGGTCCTCGCCGCTTAGATTTACATCCAAAAGGAAAAGACCATACCGGATTTCCTGATCCAGCAGGTCTTTTGCTTCTTTCAGGGAAGATGCCTTGTGGACACGGATATCATCTGAATATGTGGTAAGAATCTCTGACAATGCCTGCAGCGAAGTCAGTTCATCTTCCAGGATCAATACATCCGTCATCTATTGTCACCTTTCCTCTCTCTTTTTTAATCTAATCTTCCTTGATCACTTCTTTAGCGCTCTTTACAAGCCCCGCAAGTGACTGCAGTTCTGACGGAATGATGATTTTCGTTGCCTTGCCGTCTGCAGCCTTTTCAAATGCCTCCAGACTCTTGATCGTAAGCACTGCTTGGTCTGCACCCGCTTCACGGATGAAACGGATACCGTCTGCATTTGCCTGCTGTACTTTAAGGATGGCTTCCGCTTCACCTTCAGCCTCTTTGATCCTCTTTTCTTTTTCTGCTTCTGCCTGGAGGATCGCTGCCTGTTTTTCAGCTTCCGCTTTCAGGATCACAGATTCTTTTTCACCTTCTGCAACAAGGACAGTAGATTTCTTTTCACCTTCTGCACGGAGAATAGCTTCACGTCTTTCACGTTCTGCTTTCATCTGTTTCTCCATTGCATCCTGGATTGCTGCCGGTGGAATGATATTTTTCAATTCCACACGATTGACTTTGATTCCCCATGGATCCGTTGCCACATCCAGAGATGCGCGCATCTTCGTATTGATCGTCTCTCTTGATGTCAGTGTCTGGTCAAGTTCCAGATCACCGATAATGTTACGAAGGGTGGTCGCTGTCAGATTCTCGATTGCCATGATCGGGTTCGCTACTCCGTAGCAGAACATCTTCGGATCTGTAATCTGGTAGAATACAACGGTATCGATCCGCATGGTTACGTTATCCTTTGTGATAACCGGCTGCGGTGCAAAATCAACTACCTGCTCTTTTAAGTCTACTCTTCTTGCCACACGTTCAATGATCGGCAGTTTAAAATGAAGTCCTACACTCCATGTTGCCTGATATGCACCAAGACGTTCGATAACCAGTGCCTTTGCCTGCGGCACGATCTTAATGCAGGAAGTCAGAAGCAGTAATGCGATCACAATAATAATTACTAAAATAATAAGTCCCGTCATCTTTTAGTCCTCCTCATATTTTTTTACAATTAACTTTACTCCGGATATATTAACCACCTTCGCCAGTGTTCCGGGGTCCAGGATCACGTCATCCTGTTCGGATCTTACCGTCCACTCTGTACCATTTACCACCGCCATACCAGTCTGCCCGATGTTATCTACTTTCTGGCTGATCCGGATCGTCTTTCCGATGATTCCTTCATAGTTCGTCTTCAGACGGCGGGTGTTGATAAAACGCATTGCAAATGGTCTTGTAAATACAAGCAGTAAAATTGTCACAACAAAAAATGCAACTACCTGTCCGGCAAACGGTACATCCAGAATATTCAGGATCAGTGCCGCCAGCGCACCTCCTGCTCCCCAGATCGTCGTAAGTCCCACCGTTATGATCTCGATCACCAGAAGTACTACCAGAAAAACCAGCCATGCAACAGTTATATAGCTGTCCTGAACTGCTCCCATATTCTTCACTCCTTTCTGCTTACAGATATGGTAGCAGAGTGTCTGTGTCAAATCAATCCCTTCTGCGTGAATGCAGTGATTTCCTGTGCGAATAGGTTACGCTTCATCCTTAATCCGCTTCATATGCGCTTTGATTGTTTGTTCGTAGCCGTTATCGCTCGCTTCATAGAATACGGCATCTTTGATCTCATCCGGCAGATACTGCTGTTTTACATAATGATTCGGATAATCATGCGCGTATTTGTAACCAATTCCATGCCCCAGCTTTGCAGAACCTTTATAATGTGCATCCTGCAAATGCACCGGAACAGTCGTTTTATATTTTTTCACATTGTCCATCGCAGCAAAGACAGCATTACATGCTGAATTACTCTTCGGCGCTGTTGCCACATAAAGAACTGCCTGTGATAAAATGATCTGTGCCTCCGGCATTCCGATCCGCTCCACTGCCTGTGCTGCACTGACTGCAACATTCAGTGCCATCGGATCCGCATTTCCTACATCTTCCGATGCACAGATCATAATCCTGCGGGCAATAAACTTAATGTCTTCTCCGGCATACAGCATCTTTGCCAGATAATATACGGCTGCATCCGGATCAGAACCGCGCATACTTTTAATAAATGCGGATATGGTATCATAATGATTATCTCCTGTCTTATCATATCGCACAACCCTCTTCTGTATACATTCGGATGCAACATCCAGCGTGATATGGATCATTCCATCCTCACTTCTTGGTGTGGTGAGGATACCCAGTTCCACCGCATTAAGCGCAGATCTGGCATCTCCACCGGCAAGGTCTGCCAGGAAATGCAGAGCATCCTCCTCGATCACCGCATGATAGCTTCCCATTCCTTTTTTTTCATCCTGCACCGCTCTCAGAATCAGGGTCTCTACTTCTTCCTGTGAAAGCGGACGGAGTTCAAATACACTGGATCTGGAAAGAAGCGCACCGTTCACCTCAAAGTAAGGATTTTCTGTCGTCGCACCGATCAGAATGATCGTGCCGTCCTCCACAAACGGGAGCAGATAATCCTGCTGTCCTTTATTAAACCGGTGAATCTCATCGATGAAAAGGATTGTCCTTTTCTGGTACATCCCTTTCAGTTCTTTCGCCTTATTCACCACTTCTTCCATATCCTTCTTCCCGGCAACCGTAGCATTGATCTGGGTAAATTCTGCACTTGTAGTATTGGCGATCACCTTTGCAAGCGTAGTCTTTCCGGTTCCCGGAGGTCCGTAAAAAATAACAGAACTCAGTTTATCCGCCTTGATCGCACGGTATAAAAGCTTGTCCTTTCCGATAATGTGCTGCTGTCCAACCACTTCATCCAGAGTCGTCGGACGCAGTCTGGAGGCAAGGGGCGATTCTTTCTCCTTTGTCGTCTCCCGCATATAATCAAATAAATCCATCAAAACCTCTCCTTTAATCCAGCAGCAATTCATCGACTGTCACAAATTCATATCCCTTCGCCTGCATGATATCGATAATGCGAAGTGCCGCCTTTACTGAAGACAGATAACAGTCATGTAATAAAATAATATCATTTTCCTCCGTTTCCGTCACTACTTTATTGACAATTTCTGTCTCGTTATCCGTATTCCAGTCAAGCGGATCCACATTCCATAGCACCGCAATCATGCCGGTATTCTCTTCCATCTCCTTCTTCCAGGCTCCATAAGGCGGTCGCATATATTCCGTCTTTTTTCCGGTAATTTCTTCAATCGCGGTATTGGTCTTTCCGAGTTCGCACTCTGTCATTTCCTGAGACATTTTTGTGAGATCTACATGACTGTAAGTATGATTTCCAATAATATGCCCTTCTTCAGCCTCTCTGCTCACAACTTTCGGATATTTTACTACATTTTCCCCGATCACAAAAAAAGTAACCTTCACATTCCGCCCGGCAAGCCCGTCAAGGAGCACTGGCGTACTGGAAGGATTTGGGCCATCATCAAATGTGAGGGCGATCTTGGGCTTTTCCTGATACTGCTCGTTTGTTCCACCTGCCTCATAGGATGCTTCTACCGTTTCATCATTCATTCTTATCAGTTTGATCTTTCCGTTATCGATCACTCCCCAGGTAAACAGAAGCCATGTAAAGCATAAAAAACTGATTGTTCCATAAAGCAGTCGGTACCACATACGGATATACCTCTTTTCCCATTCTCTTTTTACTATATGCGGGAGATTCTTTACCTATGTACTCACATTTATGCTTTCTTTCCTCCGGTACTCTTGCATTAAAAAAATCTATACAGAACACCAATCTCTTCCTGTTTTCTATACTCAGATCAAAAAAGGGGGATATCAACCAGCTTCTGCTGACTCATATTCCCTGAATGATCTACATTGCTTTTTTATAAAGTTCAATGATATCCCTGATCGTAGACTGTCTCGGATTTGCCATGATATTTCCGCTCTTCATGGCATCAGCAGCCATCAGTTCAATCTTATCTTCCGTTACATCAACATCGGCAAGATGCTGCGGAATACCAAGATCACGAAGCAGATCTCTCGCTTCATCTACCAGCATTTCCGGAACAAAATCGATCACTGGGTCTTTTTCTTTGCTGATATAATTGTAGATCTTCTCATAACGTCCATGATCTGCAAGTGCATTATATTCCACAATCGTTGGAAGAAGAATCGCATTTGCCACACCGTGTGCCACATGGAAATAGGCGCTTACCGGATGGCTCATAGCATGGATATTTCCAAGTCTTGCCCATGCAAATGCGATACCTGCGAACATGCTTCCGGAGAGCATGGCTGCCGCCGCCTCTTCGTCCTGACGGTTTGCTACGAATCTGCGCAGATTTGCACCGATCAGTTCCATTGCCTTTTCTGCCATTGCATCAGAAAATGGAGATGCATCTCTTGAAGTGTAAGCCTCCCATGCATGGATCAGTGCATCTACGCCACATGCTGCGGCTACCGATGCTGGAGAAGTCATAACAAGCTCCGGATCCAGAAGTGCATAGCTTGGGATCAGCTCATAGCTGAACACAGTCAGCTTATAATTTCTTGCTTCATCGGTAATAACAGAAAATGCCGTCACTTCACTTCCTGTACCTGCAGTTGTCGGGATCGCAATGATCGGAACGATCGGTCCCGGTACCTTGTGTGCACCTTCATAATCTCCGATCTCTCCGCCGTATTTTGCAAGAACACCAACTGCCTTTGCCACATCCATCGGACTTCCGCCACCGAAAGCTACAATACTGGTTGCTCCTGCTTTTTTGTATGCTTCTGTTGCTTTATCTACCGTTGCAACAGATGGATTTGCTTCTACATCAGTAAATACTTCCACTTCGATACCGGAAGCCTTCACGATCTCTTCGACTTTCTCGACCATTCCGATCTTCTTCAAAACCGGTCCGGAGATCAGAAGCATCTTCTTGGAACCACTTTTTTCAAGAAGCTCCGGAAGTCTTTTTAAACTGCCTTTTCCAAAAATAATATCCTGTGGTACATTGAATGTAAAATCTTTCATCATCTACTACTCCTTTTAAATAAGAATGTGCCTCGGCACATTCTCGCGCCGAGCGCGTTGCTGAGCGCCAGTGGCGCTCGTTAAGCAGCGACCGAAGCAGAGCGTAGACCGCTTGCGACATTCTTCATCTTCGTGCGCGTGCGCCTCTTCGGCACGCGGTGCCTTTTTTTCATAGGAAGTTCCTTCGGAATTTCCTATAAAAAAAGACGAGACCGCACCTTAGCAGTCTCGCCCTTGAGTTTCTACTTACACAGCATATACCCTCTGTCATTTTCTTGTCAAGAGGATTTTCTGTTTTTATTTCTTCTTTTTCTTTCCATTCTTCTTTGTCGGCTTTTTCACGCTATAGCCAAATGTTCCGAGCAACTTACCCAGACTATAATACTGTCCGTGCACATATACGATCGGATCGGTCTTTTCCAATGCAAATCGCCCTTTCTGATCCATATAGGCATCATCTACATGAACCGCTTTTACCTCGGCAAGGAAAATATGATGCGACCCCGGCGTTTCTTTTTTGACCACCTTGCACTCGATGTTGACCGGACTCTCCGCGATCAGTGGTGCGCTCACATATTCTGCCTTTTCCGGTGTCAGATGCAGCTCTTTGAATTTGTCCACATCTTTTCCCGAACGCACACCGCAATAATCCGTTGCATACGCAAGTTTTTCCGTCGTCAGATTGATTACAAATTCTCCGGTCTCATCGATCATGTGATAAGAATACCGCTCTGGTCTCACGGAAATCGAAACCATCGGCGGGTTTGTGCAGACCGTTCCCGCCCACGCCACGGTAATGATATTCGGATTGCCTTCTTTATCTGCCACACTGACCATAACTGCTGGCAGTGGATACAGCATATTTCCCGGCTTCCAGATCTGTTTTGCCATAAGTCATCTCTCCTATAGAGTCATCTGTTTTTATTTTTGCTGCAGATAAGTTACCAGAACAGGGATCATCTGTTTCTTTCTTGATACTACACCTTTCAGGAGAATTTTTTCCGTATCTCCCGGCAGTTCAAACGCTTCAAGAACCTGTTCCTTTGCATTTTCACCACAGCAAAGGAGTTCTGTAGACTCTTCCAGAATATTAGTCATCATCAGATACAACATATGCAGTCCCTGGGTCTTTCTCGCCTCTTCCAGATATGGGATCAGACGTCCTTTCACCTCATCCAGTTCATCCTGATTCATGGATGTGATCTGTCCGACTCCAAACATGATATCTTTTACATTGAATACCTTAAAGTCCTGGAAACAGATCTCTTCTACGGATTTACCACGCAGATTGCTTCCCGCATTGAACATCTCTTTTGCATATTCTTCCATATCAATCCCGGCGATCCGCGCCAGTGCCTCTGCTGCCGCCTGATCAACCATCGTACAGGTTGGTGAACGGAACAGTAACGTATCCGAAATAATTGCAGAGCACAGAAGTCCCGCCATCTGCGGCTCTACCTCTACACCACTTTCCTGATACATCTGGTAAATGATCGTAGCGGTACATCCAACCGGCTGATTTCGGAAATATACCGGTCCGATCGTCTCCAGGCCGCCCAGTCTGTGATGATCAATGATCTCCTGTACCTCTGCCTCTTCAATTCCATTCACAGCCTGTGACTTTTCATTATGATCCACCAGAATTACCTGTTTTTTACGGGAAGTCATAAGTCTTCGTCTTGAGAGGAAACCACAGAACTTTCCTTTATTATCCAGAATTGGGAAATCTCTGTACTTCGTCTTTGACATAACTTCTTTCACATGTTCCACATAATCATTCAAATGAAAGATCTCCAGATTATCACGGCTCATAAAATACTTGACCGGAATACTCTGGTTGATCAGCCTTGCAGCAGTAAAGGTATCGTGTGGTGTCTGAATAATCACGATATCTCTCTCCTCTGCCATCTTCTTGATCGTCTTGGAAATATTGGCTCCCTGACAGATGACAAGACAGCTTGCATCCATCTCGATCGCGCACAGCTGTGACTCATAACGGTTTCCAAGAATGACAAGATCATCCTTCTCAATAAAATTCTCCATCAGATCCGGACTGGATGCGGCAATGACAACTTTTCCATTCAGGAAATAGCCATGCTCATTCCCGGAGATCAGTGTTCCGTCCAGTGTTTTGACGATATTGCGGTACTGGGTTCTCGCTGTTGCAAGGATATTATTATCGTACACTTCCATATATGACGTAGCAATATCTCCGATAGTGATCAACCCTTCCAGCTTCTCACCTCTTGTTACCGGCAGTGTCTTAATATTCTCATCTTTCATTCTTGCCCATGCGTCTTTAATGGACATGTGACCAGATACACCCTTAATATGACGGATATCCATATCTTTTACCTGAAGGTGTACATTGTCCAGAAGAGACGGCACACTTACCTGGAATTTATCCAGAACATATGCTGTCTCACCATTTACCTCTCCCGCTCTTTTCGCTATGTATTTTTCTCCTGTGATTTTATTTTTCAGATTTGCATATGCAATTGCCGAACAAATAGAATCTGTATCTGGATTTTTATGTCCGATCACATATACTTTCTTTGGTTTTTTCTGATCCATTTTATATTACTCCATTACTATCTCTTGTTCCTTTACTTTTCAGAATGCCATTTTTTTTACTGTTCGTCAACCCTTGTTCGGATAAAAGACCATTACACTAAATTTTAAACAATATCTCTACCAGTGCCTTCGGTCTGCCACCCGCTGCCGCTGTCTTCTTTGCATACACTTTTCCATAACCGGCTTCCATGATCTTATTCATGATCCGGCGCGCACTTCTGACCGTAATTCCCAGACACTCCGCCAACTGATGTGCATCGAAAATATAACTTTTTCTTACATCTGCAATGGCAATGATCTTCAGAATTGACGTTGTGCTGAGCCCGGTTTTTTCTGAAATTTCCTGTAGCTTCGGATCGGAAGAAATGAGCTGATATTCCAGCTGGATCTCCTTTCCAAGCGGTCCGTGCTGTGTCTGACCGGCATCAATCCAGAAAATCTCCTGCTTTGCATTTTTCAGGGAAAAATCCAGTGCACGTCTTGCGTTCATTTCCGCGTCATTCATCGTGCCTCCGGTTCCGATCCCTACATTCAGGCTGATTTTATTCTCCTCCTGCACTTTTTTTTGCAGATTCAGAAGCTTCCGCTGGTTAAATTCTTCTTGTACAGCCCCGGAATTGGAAAATACAATATATTCTCTTCTTCCTGATGCAAAAATTGCACCTTGAATCCCTTCTGTATATTTGATGATTTCTTTTTCAATATCTGCTTTTGCAAGCATACTTGAATAATAATTCTCTTCTCTGCTCTTATAATCCGTCAGCTGAAAAATCTCAACTGCTGCCTGCGCATATTCTGCTTCCTGAAGCGCACATTCATTTTTTAATTTCTCCAGTGCCACTCTCACTTTTGCCCTGGTCGGAGGCAGATAAATTGCATGGTATCCCTTTTCCTGCAGTATCTTATACACCCACCGAAGAGAAGTCAGTGCCACATTGACCTTTCCTTCATCCAGAAGCTTCATGTGCCACTCCACATACTGTTCTTCTTCCACTCCTGCCTGAAACGGACAGGAATAAATGTTTCTTGCCAGGATGTCAAATGCATCCAGCAAATCCTCAATGACCTGTTTTTCTACAATATCAATACTAAATGCATCCAGTTCAATATTACTTTTCTGCATCTGCAGAAATGCTCCCGCAATGCTGACTACCGATTTTTCCACCGACACATGTGGCCTAGTGAAATGATAGTTTCTCCCCACAAAACTTTCGATCGCACAGCCCGTAAACAGTACCGCATCACACTCCTGTTCACATTCCTCAATCAGCCGGTCACTTCGGTTAACCTGTTCCTCTTCATAAGAAGCTACTTCTACTGAACTGTCGATTTCTTTTATACTCTTCTTAACAACCTCACAAGATGATTTTGATCCGATAACTCCAACTTTCACAAATTTGTCCCCCGTATTGCGATCTTCTATCCAGAGAACCTGCCGTTGGCAGCTTCTCTCTATATATCTGAATAATTGCTTTAAAAAAGGAACCCCTTAAACGGGATTCCTTTTTATTATAACTCAGAGCCATCAAAAACCACAAGCTTAGAATGCTCTTTTTTTAATTCCAGATAACTTTCTTTTGTCAGCGTCGGTTTGAAATTGTCAAGAATCTGTTTTGCCTTTTTTGCGTTATCATAAAGAAGATCAATGATCGTAAGCGCCATCATCTTTGCCGGAACGATATAAGCAAGTTCCGGGTCCGCAAGACGGTAATCCTTGGAGTGAAGTCCTCCGGTTATTCCCTCTGTCCAGATGTGCATACACGGCATGATCTGAGAAAGATCCCCCAGATCTGTAGAACCTGCTGTCTCATAAAGCTCTACAAATGAATCTTTTTCCGCCCCTGTATATTCGATCATATTTTCTTTATATAATGCTGAAAGCTCACGGTTGGTATTCATCGGAAGATATCCGATCTTATCGTCAATCTCGACTTTTCCTCCGATTGCAAGTGCTCCGGCTTTTAACGCACGGTTCACTTTTTTACTGGCATCCAGCATTCCATCAATTGTGAAAGCACGTACCATGATCTGCATCTTCACAACAGCAGGAACTACATTTACCAGATCTCCGCCTTCTGTAATGATTGCACTTACACGAACCTTTTCTTTCTCCTGAAAAGTCTCACGGAGTGCATGAATGTTGTTCAGTGCCAACTCTGCCATATTTAACGCATTGATTCCTTCATGTGGTGCGAAACCTGCATGCGCAGCTTTTCCGATAAATGTTACCGTCTTTGTCACAAATCCGTTGCAGTCGGTATCAATCGTGCAATGCCTGCCATTTCCAATTTCCATCATGTGACACTGCAATGCCATATCCACATCATCAAAGCCACCACGTTTTAAATATTCCTGCTTGCCGCCGTAAAAACTGATCTTATTTTCACGGATCAGACTGTCGCGATAATCATAATCTACGCATTCTTCCGCAGGGATCGCAATAAAATCAACCGCTCCACCCAGTTCCTTCATCACTCCGGATCTTAAAAGACCAATCGCACATCCATACAGATCTGCAAGCTGTGCATGATGACCGCAGGCATGAACATTTCCTTCTGGCGTACTGTCCGGATGTTCTTTGCACTGGATACAGTCCAGCTCTCCGATCACGGCAATTCTTGTATTCCCTTTTTTCGGAGTTGAAACCTTACAGCCAGTATATGCAATTTCCGTCTCCGGCTCTTCTCCAATCTCCTGAAATGCCTTTATCATTCTTTCTGTAGTCTTAAATTCTTTGTAGCCAAGTTCAGGCGTTTTATATACATCATCACCAAGCTGAATGATCAGATCTCTGTTCTCATCAATCGCGTCCAGACATCTCTGCTTCAGTTCTTCTTTTTCCATCTATGTCGTCCATCTCCTATTCTGCACCCATCAGTCTTCTCAGTACTTTTGTCACTTTCCAGGTCTCGTCTGTATCAAGCGCTTCTTCTACTGTGTGTACATTGATCATTCCACATCCCAAAATGACGCTCTTATATCCGTGTCCCGCAAGCACATTTGCATCACTTCCGCCACCGATGATCATTTTATTTGCTGTAATTCTTTCTTCTGCCATTGCATTTACAGTATCCTGGATCAATTCACAGTCTTCTTCCAGCGACAGGACCGGGTAAGCCATCTCATGCTTCATCTCATAACAGGCTCCCATTTCCTCTACAGCTTCCTTGCAGCACTGTTCCATATGTGCAACCTCTGCAGCCAGCTTTTCCATACTGTGTGAACGGATCTCTGCGGTAAATGTAACCTCATCTGTTACGATGTTGGTTGCAGATCCACCTTCAATATGTCCGATATTAGAGGTTGTCTCATAATCAATACGTCCGATGTGCATCTTACTGATTGCCTTTGATGCCACAACAATTGCATTGATTCCTTTTTCCGGTTCAATTCCGGCATGCGCTTTCTTTCCTTTGAAAGTAATCTCAATCGCTTCCATTGCCGGTGCTTTGTATGCGAGAGTCTCTGCTCCACCGGTTGCATCTACAACAACCAATTCCTTGCATGGCAGCATAGACATATCCATGTGCTTTGTTCCCATCATACTGATCTCTTCGGAGCAGGTAAATACAAGATAAATATCTCTGTGCGGTACACCGCTTTCAATGATATCTTCTACCGCTTCCATGATTGCTGAAATTCCAGCTTTGTCATCTCCGCCAAGTGTTGTTGTCTTGTCGGTACTGATGATGTTTCCATTGATCACCGGATTTACATTTCTGCAAGGCTCAATCTGATCCATATGTGCTGCAAATCCAAGTGGACGTTCCTTCGTATTTCCTTTTACAAATGCAACGATATTTCTGCCGTTTCCACCATAAGCTTCCCCGGCATGATCTGACTGGAACGGAATGTTCCGTTCTCTCAGCCAGTTTTCTATCCAGTCCGCCATCTCTTTCTCCCCTTTTGACGGGCTGTAGATCTTGATCATCTCAATAAATCTTTCCTGTAATCTTTCTCTCGATAACATCGTTTTTCCTTTCCGGACTTAGTCCTCAAGCTCTTTCTTGTAGATAATCTTTCCTGCGAAAATAGATCCAAATACGGCTACCAGGATAACAACGTATGACGGTGTTCCAGGGAAGAAGGATAAGAATCCGTTTTTCATCAGCCAGTTCATTGCAAATGCAATAACTACTGCAACTACACCAAGCTTCGGTCTTGTGATTGCGAACTGTCCGAATACAGCTCCGTAAAGTGCCGGAAGAAGGAAGTTGAGGGCCTGCTTGAATCCTTCTGGCATCATACCGATAATTGCGTTTCCTGCAATTGCTCCGATTGTCAGAATCACAATATTTACGATGATCGATACAGCGATACCGATGGTTGATACAACAGAACCTTTGTCGCTTCCCATTTCAACACCTGCTGCTTCCTGTGCTACCGAAGAACATGGAACTCGCATGTTGGATGTATTTCCTGAAAGGAATGTCAGGTAGGTTCCCGGGATTCCAAGAATCGGGAAGTAAGAAATCGGTTCTACAATGTAAAATGCTCCACTTACACTGATCTGTGCAATTGTACCTGCGATGATTGCTGATACCGGCGGCATACATCCGTAAATGACCGAGATAACAAGTGCCGGTCCGAAACATGTAATGATACCTAATAACATGGTGATTTTCCCCCATTTGACAATATCAGGTATATAGACTTTGTTGTAGTATTCTTTATTCATATCTTTATCCTCTCATTCCTATTAAAATACAGTGTTCCAAATGTAACCAATGAGCATGCCTGAGAACATGGAAATTGCAAAGGCCCATTCTCTGAGCCATCCAATATTCTTTTCTTTCGCTACCTTTGTCAGGATCATCATAAGAATGCATCCTACGATTGTTGCGATTGCCGGTGCTCCGCCAAATGCAAACTGATTCTTTTCGTTGAAGAAGTTTCCTGATGCAAGGTTTGCAAATGCACCAAGCATCGCTCCTGCTGAAATGATCGGAACCATTTTGGAATTTCCTTTTGACATCAGATGGTTTACTTTATCCATCTTATCTGTGAAAAGGAGTGTGAAGATCAGCCATCCAAGTGAACCACAGATCATGGTCCATACACCACAGGCGAATGCAACCGGTGTCAGGTTCTCCAGTGTAGCGCCCATTGCCTGTGCGCCAAATCCGGCTGCCATTGCTTCATAGTTAACGGATCCGATGAAAGAAAGTCTCATCCATGAAACAGGTGCTCCCATTGATACGATCAGGGAGATCATTGTTACCAGGATTACAATAGATGGTCCAATTGAGGAAATGGCACTACTCTTAATTGCCATATTGATCTTTTCCTGTTCAATTCCAATCTCTTTTGCTGCTTTGAGCGACTTTCTGAAAAACAGTACGGACTGAAAAACTACGATTCCTACTGCTATTGCGGCACTCACCCACATCAGAGGGCTGTTTGCCAGTTCCAGATAATTCACGTTTCCCTTCATTTTAAATTCTCCTTTGCCTTTTAGTTTAGGACATTGTCCTTAATATGTCCTTATGTTGGTAATATACAATTTATTTTTTCTTTTGTCAACTTTTTTCACAAATTTCACTATTCAAAATATACACAAATTTTTACCACAATTTTCGTACATAATAACGATTTTTTCTCATTAAGCACAATTTAACCGTCTAACCATCTGGAATCCATACTTTTTATCTATACAAAAATGTGTTATACTAATAAACATATTGAGCATACGTTCAGAAAAATAAACTAACAGAGGTGTTAAGATGGAAAACGAAAAATTACAGGAACAGACAGAAAGCATGGCAGACTACGAAGATCATTTCGATGATGCCAATCCATGGAATGTGGTCGCACGTTATCAGGAAGAGGGAACCAATCTTCACGTAAAAGTAGAAGGAATCGTAAATGGTGGTGTCATCGCCATGGTCGAAGGACTTCGAGGATTCATCCCGGCATCCCGCCTTTCTCTTTCTTATATCGAAGATCTGGAGACTTATCTTCTAAAAGAAATTGATGTCCGCGTGATCGAAGCAAACCAGGCAGAAGGACGCCTGATCTTATCTGCACGTGAGATTTTAAGAGAACAGAAAAAAGCAGAAGATGCAAAAAAACTTGCATCTGTACAGGTTGGAAGTGTTGTAAAAGGTACCGTTGAATCGCTTCAGTCCTACGGTGCTTTTGTACGTCTCGAGAACGGTCTTTCCGGTCTGGTTCACATTTCCCAGATCAGTACCCAGAGAATCAAATCAGCAGACCAGGTACTTCACGTTGGGGACGAAGTAGATGTCAAAGTCATCGGTATCAAAGACGGTAAAATCAGCCTCAGTATCAAGGCTCTTGCCGAAGATACTGAAAACGAACAGGAGGAAGAGCTGGAACACGTAGAAATTCCGGAAACTGAAGCAATCGGAACCAGCCTTGGGGATCTGTTTAAAAATATCAAGCTTTAAAAATTATAATTTAAAAAAGGGAAGCCTGCACTTTCGCAGACTTCCCTTTATCATTGCCTGATAAGTGTCACTGACACTTTATGCGAGAATGTACCCCCCCTGTACATTCTTTTCTATTTCTCCAGTGCTTCCAGATCCTGCATCCAGACTGCCGCACACGCATCGCTCGGCATTCTCCAGTCTCCTCTCGGAGAAAGTGCCACCGTACCGATCTTCGGTCCGTCCGGCAGGCAGGAGCGCTTAAACTGCTGCGCAAAAAATCTTCGGTAAAAGGTCTTCAGCCATTTCATGATCGTCACGCTGTCATAAGTTCCTTCAAATGCAAGCTTTGCGAGCCGATAGATCTTTGACGGTTCAAAGCCAAATCTCAGAACATAATACAGATAAAAATCATGCAGTTCATACGGACCTACAAGGTCTTCCGTCTTCTGGGCGATCTCGCCATCCTTCGGTGGAAGAAGCTCCGGACTTACCGGTGTGTCAAGAACATCCAGAAGTACCTCTTTCAGCTCCTGATCCTCACAGGTATCCGCATAATACTGAACCAGATGGCGTACCAGTGTCTTCGGAACAGATGCATTGACCCCGTACATAGACATATGATCTCCATTATAAGTCGCCCACCCAAGAGCCAGCTCCGACATATCTCCGGTTCCGATGACCATGCCCCATTCCTGGTTAGCAATATCCATCAGCACCTGGGTACGCTCTCTTGCCTGTGAATTCTCATAGGTCACATCATGTACCTCTTCATCATGTCCGATATCACGGAAATGCACATGGACCGCATCCGCGATCGGCACCTCTTTCAAAGTGGCTCCCAGCTTCTTCGACATCAGGCAGGCATTCTGATAGGTTCTGTCTGTCGTACCAAAGCAAGGCATCGTCACTGCAACGATATCCTTGCGGTCTTTTCCTGCCATGTCAAACGCTTTTGCCGTCACAAGCAGTGCCAGCGTTGAATCCAAACCGCCGGAAATTCCAACGACTGCTGTTCTCGAGTGAGTATGCACCAGACGCTTCTTCAGTCCCATTGCCTGGATCATCAGAATCTCCTCACAGCGCTTTTCCCTCTCTGCCATATTCTGTGGAACAAAAGGGGTCTGTGCAAAGCTTCTGGTAAGTGCTGTCTCTTCCACACTTATGTGGAACAGTACTTTTGGAAGATGACGTTCTTCCGTTGTCTGGAAAGTTGTATTTTTTCTCCGTTCACTTAAAAGACGGAAAATGTCAATCTCACTGACGATCATCTCGTTGGCAAACCGCTTTGCTTCTTTCAGGATCGTCCCATTCTCTGCAATAATATTGTGTCCGCCAAATACCACATCCGTTGTAGACTCTCCGTCTCCGGCATTTGCATAGACATAACCTGCAATCAGTCTTGCAGACTGTCCCTTGATCAGTTCCTCCCGGTAACTATCCTTTCCGATCGTCTCATCACTTGCTGAACAGTTGACCAGGATGACCGCGCCTTCTCTTGCCGCCTCAATGCTCGGCGGGATTGGTGACCAGACATCCTCACAGATCTCTGCTGATACGACCAGATCATCCATCTCTGCCGCCTGATACAGGATCTGCGGCCCAAACATGATTTCTTCCCCTTCATAAGAAATCACTCTTGCTTTTTTCGGTCCCTGACGGAATTGACGCATCTCATAAAATTCCCCATAATTCGGAAGAAATGTCTTGGTTGTAAAGCCAAGGATCTTTCCGTCATTTAATGCGGCCGCAACATTATAAAGCTCTCCATCAATTGCAAGTGGAAGCCCAACAAATACAAGTGCTTCTGTATGCCTGGTCTCTTCTGCAACTTTTGCAAGTGCTCTGCGCACCTCTTTTAACAGTATATCCTGTGTAAAAAGATCGCTGCAAGTATACCCGGTCAGGCAAAGCTCCGGAAATACCATGATCTTTGCGCCAGCCTTCTCAGCTTCTTTCATACGTTTGCAGATTTCCTTACAGTTGTGCCAGACATCCGCCACACGAATATCAACTGTGACCGCTGCAACTTTGATAAATCCCTGTTTCATGTGTTTACCTCTTTATCTTTTTGCCTGTTTTAAAATCTGTTTCAGTTCTTCTACACTAAATGTATACGCCGTATTGCAGAAATGGCATTTTACTTCTACTTCTTTTCCGTCATCGATCATTTCCTGGATATCTTTCTTTCCGATACTGATGATGGCTTTCTCGATTCTCTCATGCGAACAATTACATTTAAACTGTGTATCCATTGTATCTGTAAATTCCACATTCAGGCCATCCAGTACCTGCTCCAGCATCTGCTCCGGTGTATGTCCGTTATCCAGCATACTGGTAACAGAAGAGATCTTCTTGATATTCTCTTCCAGTTTATCCAGCACCTCATCCGATATAAACGGCATTACCTGCACAATAAATCCACCTGCACAGTGTACAGTGTTGTCCTTGTTCATCAATACTCCAAGACCCACAGAAGACGGAACCTGTTCGCTGGTTGCAAAATAATACGTCAGATCTTCTGCGATCTCACTTGTCTGCAGAATAGTCTGTCCAACATATGGTTCTTTCAGTCCCATATCTTTAATAACATTTAAAAGACCGATTCCAACAGCTCCTCCAACATCCAGCTTGCCATTCTTAGGCGGCATCATTGCTTCCGGATGATCGACGTATCCTTTCACGTCACCTTTTGCATCTGCAGTCACCGTAATTCCGCCAAGTGGTCCATCACCTTTGATCTGAAGCGTCAGCACATCTGTCTCATTCTTCATCATGCCTCCCATCATTGCTCCTGCTGTCAGAAGTCTTCCAAGTGCCGCTGTTGCTACCGGACTTGTGTCATGTCTCTTTCTTGCCTCTTCCACCAGATTTCCGGTTGTTGCAGCAAATGCACGGATCTGTCCGTCTCCCGCAGTTGCTCTTACAATATAATCTTTCATATAACAATTCTCTCCTGTTCTATTTTCCCTGTTCTCTTGCGATCACATAAATGCGCTCGCTTGTGTCCATCGGCGCATTCTTTGAAAATGCATCGTATGCTGTCACAAATTCCAGCCCCGACTTCCGGATCAGTTCCTTCATCTCCTCCAGCGTATACGCTCTCTGATAATGCGTCTCCTCATATTTGCGATAAAGCCCACTGTCCTTATCTGTCTCAATAAAAAGACTCAGATCATATTCATTGATCTTCTCATCTTCGTAATAATAGTTGTCCCAGATAAAACTGCATTCCTCCCGGTTCTCCGCAATTGTGCGATCCCCAAGAATCTCTTCATACTTGTAACGTGTATTAAAATCAAAAATAAAAACACCTTTCGGATCCAGATAATTGTTGACCAGGCGGAATACTTCCTGAAGTTCTTCCGGCTCTGTAATATAATTGACTGAATCACAGACACTGATGACAGCTCTTACCGTACCATACAGTTCGAACTCTCTCATATCCTGCAGAAGATACAGAATATCATGACCGGATTTGTCTCGTTTCTCCATTGCGATCTCCAGCATCTCTTCCGCATTGTCCGCACCAATCATATCATATCCTGCCTTTGCAAGCAATTCTGTCATGTTCCCGGTACCGCACCCCAGATCCAGTACCAGTCCATCCCTGACACCATATTCTCTCATAAGACCGGTGAGATATTCACACCATTCTTCGTAGGGAATATTATCCATGAAGGTATCATATACACGTGCAAAGCTTGTATACGCTTCCATACTCTGTTGTTCCTCTCTTTCGATTCGCCATCAATGCCCATAAGCAGCACTGACCGATGTCCACGGACCACTCCGCTGCGCATCCTGACATCCAGATTATTTTATAGTATAACACAGGATTTTCCTCTAGGAAAGTCATATTCTGATGAGAACTTTTCCCTTTTGGAATTTTCTTTACTGTTCACAGTACCTGTGACCAGTAACGCATTTTCTTTTTCAGACACAAAAAGAACCAGGGGAAATTCCCTGATTCTCTTCGTATTTTTTAGAATCCCAGTTCTTCATTCACCAAAATCACTTTTATTCTGTTTGGAACATGGCTGAATCTTGTAATCAGTGTCTGACAGCAGATACTTTTCGGAGATTTACAGTTGGAACAGACACCTGTCTTCGCACACGGAAGCCCTTCAAAACGCTGTCCGTTAATCGGAGCTGCCACATACTTTGCACGGGCATATGCATCCTCTGCACTTCTTACAATTTTATTCATACCAACAATCATCAGAACATTTTCCGGTCCGTAAGAAATAGCTGCCACACGGTTTGCATTTCCATCTATATTGACCAGTATCCCATCTTCCGAGATTGCATTACAGCTTGCCAGAAAATAATCGCAGTTAAGTGCCTGATGCATCATCTCTGCTTTTTCCTCCGGTGTCGCACACAGATCTCTGTCCAGCACTTTATAATTTCCTTTATGAAGTGCTTCAGGAAGACCAATTGCCTTAATGCTCATAGACCCTCCCCAACTGATGCTGCTTCCTTCCGGAATCAGCTCCAGTGCAAGGGCAAGTGCCTCTTCTTTGGTCTGTACATAATGTCCCTCCATCTGACGGGACTTCAAATTCTTTATCACCTGCTCAGCGAGCAGATCATTTCGCTTTGTAACGAATTTATCCATTATTCAACCACCTGGATCCATCCTTCCGGTGCTTCGATGTGTCCCATCTGAATTCCGGTAAGTGTTTCATATAATTTCTTGATAACAGGTCCCATCTCATCCATTCCGCTTGGGAAGCAGATTTCTTTACCATGATCTACAATCTTTCCAACCGGTGATATAACTGCTGCTGTTCCGCAAAGTCCGCATTCTGCAAAGTCTTTTACTTCATCAAGATATACTTCTCTTTCTTCTGTCTCAAGTCCAAGATAATGTTCTGCCACATAAAGAATAGAACGTCTTGTAATAGATGGAAGGATACTGTTTGACTTCGGAGTAACTACTTTACCATCTTTTGTGACGAAGATGAAGTTTGCTCCACCTGTCTCTTCTACTTTTGTTCTTGTTGCTGCATCCAGATACATATTCTCTGCATAGCCTTCTTCATGTGCTGTTACAATTGCATGTAAGCTCATTGCATAGTTAAGACCAGCTTTGATATGTCCTGTTCCATGCGGTGCTGCACGGTCAAAGTCTGAGACTTTAATTGTGATCGGCTTTGCGCCGCCCTTGAAATATGGTCCTACTGGTGTTACAAATGCACGGAACTGATATTCGTCAGCAGGTTTAACTCCGATAACCGGATTGCTTCCGAACATATATGGACGGATATAAAGGGACGCTCCTGATCCGTAAGGTGGTACATAAGCCGCATTAGCTTTTACTACCTGTACGATTGCATCTACAAAACGGTCTTCCGGAAATACCGGCATCTCAAGTCTTCTTGCGGAATCAGCAAATCTCTTTGCGTTCATATCCGGGCGGAATACAACGATGCGTCCGTCTTCTGTTGTGTATGCCTTCATACCTTCAAATACTGACTGGGAATACTGCAGAACACCTGCACACTCATTCAATACAATGTTGGCATCTTCTGTCAGGCATCCATCATCCCACTTTCCATCTTTGTAATTTGAAACATATCTCTTTTCGGTCGGGATATAACCAAATCCTATGCTTGACCAGTCAATCTGTTTCTTTTCCATTGTAATTCCTCCATTCCCTTGTTGCTTCTTACAGTAACATATATCTAAATTATAATTTTTGCTTCCCGTATTTTAAATCCTACGGATTACATATCGCTATTATATTACTTCTGTTTTTCAAATTCAAGAGTGCGCTCTGTTTTTTTTGATTTTTTTATCTTTTTGGCATTGTGATCGCTTCAATCCCCACACTTCCGCCTCTTACAACTTCAATTGAATTGAATTCAGAACGTAGAAACTGGATGATCGCTGTATTTTTATGTGCCGTGTGTACAAATTCAAGAAGCACACTGTCTTTTCCATAATCACGTACCTTTGCCTGATAGGTCTGCGCGATTTGGAAAAGCTCTGTCTTATCTTCCGGTGTACAGTTTTTTACCTTGATAAACATCAGCTCCTGCATAACAACAGATACTTCTGTAAAATCAATGACTCTGATGACTTCAACCATACGGTTCAGCTGTTTTTTGATCTGCTCATAAGTCTCTTCATCACTGTTCGTCTCAATCGTCATTCTGGAGATAGTCGGATCTTCTGTTCTACCTACCGTCAGACTCTCCAGATTATAGGATTTACCGGAAAAGAGTCCGGAAATCTTTGACAGTACACCAACCTGATTTTCCACATATAAGGAAATCCATCTTTTTTTCATTGTATTATCCATCTTCACCTCTCCTCTCCATTAATCCATCAAAAGATCTTCCAGGGTTCCGCCCGGACGTACCATCGGATAAACCTGCACTTCCGGATCCAGCATGAATTCGATCAGAGTCGGCACCTTCAGTGCACGGTTTGCTTTTGCCTGTTCAAATGCTGCTTTCATCTCGGATTTTTCGGTTACACGGATTCCCTTTGCCCCATAGCTTTCTGCAAGTTTTACAAAATCCGGCGTATATTTCGGTGGATGCTCTTCTCCACGTCTTGTCGCTGCGCCTGCACGAAGATCCGTCATAGAATAGCGTTTTCCATAGAAAAGTTTCTGCCACTGGCGAACCATTCCAAGATAGGTATTGTTAAATACACAGAGGATCAAAGGAAGTTCTTCCAGCACTGCTGTTGCAAATTCCTGAATATTCATCTGCATACCGCCATCACCGGAAATTGCAATTACCGTACTGTCCGGATTGCCAATCTGCGCTCCGACTGCTCCCGG
The DNA here is from genome assembly GCF_027686195.1 of Coprococcus sp. AF102-57. NCBI lineage: Bacteria > Bacillati > Bacillota > Clostridia > Lachnospirales > Lachnospiraceae > Coprococcus > Coprococcus sp. AF102-57. Next base: position 32,641 of record NZ_JAQCSY010000029.1, read on the forward strand.
GAATCCATATCCCATGGTTCCAAGTCCGCCGGACATATAAAGTCTGGTCTTTTCATTCACTTCCAGATACTGGGATGTGAACATCTGATGCTGTCCTACATCTGTCACAACAATCTTGTCATCCTCTTTAAACACTTCATTGATCGTCTCCAGAATATCCTGAGCCTGCATCTGGTCTCCCTTTGGTTTCATCCTAAGCGGATGCTCCTCTTTCCAGCCTTCGATCTGTTCCATCCAGCTTTCTTTTTTCTCCATTGGTTCTACATATTCCAATAATTTTTCAATTGCTTCTTTTGCATCCGCAACGATCGGAATATCTACCTGAATGTTACGTGAGATGGAGGAAGTATCAATGTCGATATGTACGATCGTAGCCTTCGGTGCAAATGCATGCAGTTTTCCGGTGATACGATCGTTAAATCTGGTCCCGATCGAGAACAGCAGATCACATTCTTCCACTGCCATATTGGATGCATATGCACCGTGCATCCCCAGATTACCGATAAAAAGCGGATGCGTTGTCGGAATCGCACCACGTCCCATAATCGTTGTCACAACCGGGATCTGGGTACGTTCTACAAGTTCGGTAAACGCCTTATTCGCTCCTGCAATATTTACCCCACCACCGGCAAGGAACAACGGTTTCTTTGCTTTTCCAAGCATCTTGACTGCTCTCTTAAGCTGTCCGATGTGAACGCCGGTACTCGGCTTATATCCGCGGATATTGACTGTCTCCGGATAATTCGGGCTTCCAAGCTCTGCCATTACATCTTTCGGGAGATCCACAAGAACCGGACCCGGACGTCCGCTGCGCGCAATATAGAATGCCTCTTTGATGATTCTTCCAAGATCTTCTCTCTTTCTTACTGTCACACCGTATTTTGTGATACTTCTTGTAATACCTACAATATCAACTTCCTGGAATGCATCATTTCCGATCAGATGTCTCGCAACCTGTCCGGTAAAACATACCAGCGGTACACTGTCATAATTTGCCGTTGCAATTCCTGTCACCAGATTGGTTGCACCCGGTCCGCTTGTTACCAGACATACCCCGACTTTTCCTGTTGATCTGGCGTAAGCATCTGCAGCATGGACAAGTGCCTGTTCATGACGCGGAAGTACAACTTTTGTGTAATCCTGTTTGTAAATTTCATCACTGATATCAATTGTACAGGCTCCCGGATATCCAAAAAGGATATCTACCCCCTCCTCTTTTAATGCTTTTACAAGTAATTTGTTCCCTGATATTTTTTTCATAAATCTACCTCCATGAATTTTCTATACAGATGATCGCCAAATTTTTATCATAGTCATATAGAATAACAAACGCCCTAAACGGCTGACCGTTCAGGGCGAATATAAAATCCGTGTTACCACCTGTCTTCAGAGAAGCTGCTTCTCTGCTCTCACGCAAGTACAGAACCATAGAAATGTTCGATACTATTCCCCTGTAACGTAGGGCCTACGTCGAAGTCTACTTGAGAAATTCCCGTTCGGTCCGCTGCTCAAAGGCTACTTCTACAATCCCTTCATGAAGGCTTACACCGTCCGCCTTCTCTCTTTGCTTCCGAAGATTATATACTCCTCCTTGTCATAGCATTTCTTCTATTGTCTCATCGATTACATTTATTATAATGAGTGGTCTATTGATTTGTCAATGATACATTTCGCAAATTTTATTGATCTATTTTATTCTTTCATATTTTGCAAATACATACTCAAGATCGAAATATGTCTGTTCATCCGTCTCAGCTGTTTTTTGCCAATCCGGATCCTTTTCCAGATCCGGGAACCAGGTATCTGCCTCATATACATGATCTGTCCGTGTAACATACGCTATATTACAATACGGAAGCATTGCACGGTAAATACTTTCTCCGCCGATCACAAAGACTTCTCCTTTGTGCTTTTTACATTCCTGCATTGCCTCTTCCACACTGTGTACCACGATCGCATCCTTCACCTGATAATCCGGATTGTGGGAAATCACGATATTAACCCGGTTGGCAAGCGGACGCCCCTGCGGAAAGCTTTCCAGTGTCTTTCTTCCCATCACGACAATATTGCCTTCTGTCATCTGACGGAAGTATTTCATATCTGCCGGGATTCGTACAAGCAGACTGTTATTCTTTCCTATTGCCCAGTTTTTATCTGCATTTACAATAATGTTCATCGTATCTGTCTCCTTTTCTAAACCGCGATCGGAATATTTTTGATCTGCGGTCCTGTCACATAATCGTCTAATCTTACGTCATCCGGTGTAAACTGATAGAAATCTTTCACTTCCGGATTCAGCCAGAATTTCGGTGCCGGGTGCGTCTCTCTTGAAATCAGTTCCTCGATCAGCGAAATATGCCTGTCGTAAATATGTGCATCTGCGATCACATGTACAAATTCGCCCACCTGCATATCGCATACCTGCGCGAGCATATGAAGTAGCACAGCATACTGGCATACATTCCAGTTATTTGCCGCCAACACATCCTGGGAACGCTGGTTCAGGATTCCGTTCAGTGTCAGCTTGTCGCTGCCTTTTTCTTTTGTCACATTGAACGTCATACTGTATGCACACGGATACAGATTCATCTCATGAAGATCTTGATGTACATAGATATTCGTCATGATCCGGCGGCTGTAAGGATTATTCTTCAGATCATAGAGTACACGGTCTACCTGATCCATCATTCCTTCTTTGTAGACATGCTTTACGCCCATCTGATAGCCGTATGCCTTCCCGATCGATCCATCTTCATCTGCCCAGCTGTCCCAGATGTGACTGTTCAGATCATGGATATTATTGGATTTTTTCTGCCAGATCCACAAAAGCTCGTCCGTACAGCTTTTGATCCCGGTTCTTCTGAGTGTCAGTGCCGGGAATTCTTTTCGCAGATCATACCGGTTCACCACACCAAATTTTTTTACAGTATACGCCGGAGTCCCGTCTTCCCATCTCGGACGTACCTTTTCTCCTTCTGTGCTGGTTCCATTATCAATGATGTCCCTGCACATCTCTATAAAAACTTTGTCTGCATAACTCATACCTGATTGCTCCTTTTTCCAATGCTGTGCCTTTTAATATTCTCTGATAATGCTGCTGATCTCACTTACGATCGGCATTTCTTTTAATTCCTCCAGTGCATCCTGAAGATGGTATTCCTTGACTGCGGATGTCCCGATGACAAGTTCTGCCTTTGCCGCTTTTGCCTGTTCCTGGATCACACGTTCGATACTTACCTTATGATCTCCGAATACTTTCGCGATTGCTGCCAGTACTCCCGGTTCATTACTCACCTGCATACGGATAAAGAAACGATTCTTGACGTCCGCAAATTCCTTGATCGGAAGCTCTTTGTATGCGCTCCATCCGATTCTTCCGGTACAGTTCCATACAATATTTCTTGTAACATCCATCACATCTCCGACAACTGCACTTGCGGTCGGCAGTTCTCCTGCTCCTCTTCCATAGAACATGGTATCCCCAACTGCATCTCCGTGTACAAAAACAGCATTAAAGGAATCTCTTACGGTAGCGAGCGGATGTTTCTTATCGATCATCATCGGATAAACACCTGCTTCAATTCCATTAGATGTATTTCTCGCAATACCGATCAGTTTGATCACATTTCCCATCTCTTTTGCGTAATTTACATCTGCTGCTGTGATCTTTGTGATTCCCTCCGTATAGACATCCGAAAATTTCACCTGTGAATGGAATGCTGACGTAGCCATGATTGCCACCTTACGTCCTGCGTCCAGGCCTTCCACATCTGCCGTCGGATCCGCTTCTGCATAGCCAAGCTCTGTCGCCTTTGCGAGTGCTTCTGTGAAATCCATTCCATCTTCAAACATCTTTGTCAGGATATAGTTAGTCGTACCGTTGACAATTCCCATGATCTCATCGATCTGGTTGCCTTCCAGGCACTGCTTAAGCGAACGGATGATCGGGATTCCTCCTGCTACCGCTGCTTCAAACAGGAAATCAGCGCTACCTTCTTTCGCAGCGTCATAGAGTTCCTTTCCATATTCTGCGATCAGATCCTTATTTGCACTTACTACATTTTTCCCTGCTTTCAGTGCTTCTGTGATCATCGTTTTCGCTGGCTCAATTCCGCCCATCACCTCGATCAAGATTTGGATTTCATCATCTTCTATAATCTCTTTCCACTGATCTGTCAGCAGATTCTGATCTACACCCTGTCTTACTTTTTTCATGTTGTGTACCAGGATTTTCTTTATTTCAAGAGCGGCGCCGGTCTTCTGCTGCATCTCTTCACTGCGGCGTCCAATCAATTTATAAACACCTGTTCCGACTGTTCCAAGTCCAAGTAATCCTACTTTGATTGTCTTTGTATCTGTCATGTCTTCGCGTCCTCCTAATCTATAGTAAATCCATTTTATTCTAGCACTTTTTTGTAAATATTCAAAGAACTTTCTTGACATCTTTTGGGGACGTGATAACATTATAAATGTATGATTCTATGTATTTAAGGACGTGAATGTTAAACATAATTTTTAACATTTACATCATTTAATAAGGGAGTAGATACATATTAAAAAACCAAAGAGGAGAGATAAATCATGCAGTGCCCGATTTGTAAAAAGGATCTTGAGATCAAGAACAAAAAAATAGGCGAAAATGAAGCCGGTGAAGCAATCTACAATGAATTCGCAATCTGCCGCGACTGTAAAAAGCAGTGGAATTTAGATAAACAGCGTGAAAAGAAGAAAAAGCTTGCAAAAGAAGCATTGGCTGAAAAACCAGTTGGAGCCGATAAGGCTGCAGAAAAACCACGCAAAAAGCGTCCGACTGCCGAAGGAGAAAGAACTTCTGCCGAACGTCCAGCCCAGCCAAAGAAAAAGAAAAAACATCCGGTATCTCCGGAAAACGTCGAAAAGCGGACCGCTTCTCCTGCTAATCCGGAAGTACCGGCTCATCCGAAGAAAAAACGTCCGAACCCGGCTACTGAAGGAGAAAGACCGGTAAGAAAACCTCGTCCGAAGACAGAAGGTTCTTCCGAAGAACAGCCATCCAGACCGCATCCAAAGAAACGCTCTGTTACTTCAGACCGTCCACTTCTCAAATATGCAGAAGGTCAGGAAGGAAGCCGGGAAGAAGTTCGTCCACGTCCGAAAAAGAAACGTCCGGAAGAAGCCAAACCGGTACACGCAATTGACAATTCCAGCACACGTATCATTTCTGATGAAGAGGATGAACTTAAAATTGCAGCACCTGATTTTTCCATTCCAGAGGAGGAAAAAGAACAGACCTATTCTAATATTCCACCAAAACATGTCCGTGAAAAACGTGAACAGGAAATGCGTGAGAACTATCAGAATATGTTAGACGAAGAAGATGACGATGATGAAAGACATTTTCCTGTTGTACTTGTTGTAATCCTTATCTTCCTGATCATCGCAGCTGCTGCATTTGCAGGATACTGGTTCTTCCTGAAATAAAAAAGAATAGTTATGATGAAAGACTGGCGCGATGCCAGTCTTTTTTACGTTAGTAATAAGCCAAGGTTTCGTGTGAACACGAACCCCCGGCAAACGTACACCATCTCGCTTAGCAGCTCGATGAT
>NZ_JAQCSY010000003.1:0-141587 GCF_027686195.1 Coprococcus sp. AF102-57
CAGTAACAGCTGTTCTTGAAAAGAATGAAACTCCAGTTGATCCGGATCAGCCATCAGTTGATCCTTCAAAACCAAGTACTCCAGAAGAAAAACCGGGTACTTCAATTGAAGAGAACAAGAAAGATGACAAAACATCTACAACAGTAGCAAAAGATGACAAAAAGACAAACAAGAAGGAATCTGCTAAGAAAGCAAATGAGCAAAAATCTGATACAGTTCAGACTGGTGATCATAGCAACGTATTCGTATACGTAGCAACACTTCTTATTGCAGGTGCTGCAGCAGTTGTAGCATTCTTCAGAAGAAGAAACGCATAATCTGGTCTTAGCAATAAGCACAGATGATGTGAATTTAATCAGGTGGCTGTGAGTTCTCTCACAGCTACCTGAAGTTTATAAAGGATATTTCTATATGAATAAGCATACGAATCTAACTATCGTAAAAAGACCAAAGAAAACTCATCGTGACCGCGGGACAGAGATAGGTTCTGTTCTTGTCATACTTCTTGCATGTGTGGTGATTGGTGGAGGTATTTATTTTGTACGGCAAAATTTGAATGGGGGAAAGAATACCACACAAAAAGTTGGCGATACAATTACCATCACACCACAGAAGTTAGACAAGACGCAGTTAAAAGCATTAATTGACAACACAGAATCTATTAATACAGAGACCTATACCGATGAATCCGTAAATGAGCTGAAAGCAGCTGTAGAGAAGGGAAATACACTTTTACGTGGGGTTCCCGGACAGGATGCAATCGAAGAAACGTATATGGAAATTGTTAACGCGATCCAGGGGTTGACCAAAAAAGACACGCAGTAATGCGTGTCTTTTTTTGGTTCTATATTGAAGTAATGGAAGAACAATTAACCAACTGTTCTATATTTTTTATCTACTACGTTAAGAAGTTCATATCCGTCTTCTGTTACGAGAACGAGGTCTTCGATACGTACACCGTATTTGCCTTCGATGTAGATTCCCGGTTCGATCGAGAAGATCATACCCGGTTCAGCTACGTTCTTGTTGATCGGGCTTACATCACCGTATTCATGGTCTTCCTGGCCGATGAAATGTCCAAGACGAATCTTCCAGTATTCTCCGTATCCTGCTTCGCCGATGAGATCTCTTGCCTGCGCATCGATATCACAGAAACGTACGCCTGGTTTGATGATGGCTTCTGCTTTCTCAACCGCTGTACGAACAAGGTCATGGATTGCGGCCTGTTCTTCGTCTACGCTCTTGCAGTAGAAGGTTCTTGTCATATCTGAGCAATAACCGTTCCAGATGCATCCCATATCGATCAGAACGCATTCTCCGGCTTTCAGAGTTCTTGTCTCGCTTGGTGAGTGATGTTGGTCAGCAGCGTTAGCACCGAAGCATACGATTGTATCAAAGCTGAGTCCTGTTGCGCCTTCTTTGTAGTATTCTGCTTCAATGAAATCAGCAATCTGTTTTTCTGTCATGCCTTCTTTAATGTAGGCAGCAGCTCTTTCCATAACCATGTCATTGATTACAGATGCCTGTCTCATGATCTTGATTTCTTCTTCATTCTTAACAGCACGAACACCGTCTACACAGTCAGATCCCCATACCGTTTTCAGTTCCGGGCAGCGTTCCTGAAGCGGGATCAGGAAACGAGCAGGAAATGTTTTGTCGATACCGATTACGCCCTTGGTATCGATATGTTCTGTCAGAACCCCAATCTGATCATCCATATCACTGAACCATACTTCTTCAAATCCTGTATCAGATACATAATACAGATAGTTCAAGAACATGGTGTGCTTTCCGTTTGTACGAAGCAACAGAGCGTACAATCTTTCCCCCGGATGTACCATGATGCCCGTTAAAAAGCGGATGCTGAGCGGATCAGATACAAGTAACTGATCGATTCCTTTTTTTTCCATTTTTTGCAATACGCGTTCCAGTCTTTCGTTCATTGCTATAATTCTCCTCTCTTAAATACACTACACCAATCATAGCACATTACAGGCAAAATATGAAGAGAAAGCTGCCATCTATTTTTTTAAATATGTCTTACGAACAGTGCAGGATCTTCTTTGCATTTTCTACGCGTTCTCTCGAAGGTGGATTGATCCCTTTGAGTGGATAATCAAGTCCCAGCTCTTTCCATTTGTAGGCACCAAGTGTGTGGTAAGGCAGGATTTCTACTCTTTCTACATTATCAAGTGTCTGGATAAAATCATTTAACCGGTTTAAGTATTCATCATAGTCGCTGCGCTCCGGTACGAGCACATGGCGGATCCAGACAGGTTTTTTGATATCGGAGAGAAAACGGATCATATCCAGAATGTTTTTATTCGTTTTTCCGGTCAGTTCTTTGTGAGCTTTTTCATCGATATGTTTGATATCAACAAGAAGAAGATCGGTATACTGCATCAGCTCCTGAAATTTGGAGAAAAATGATTCTTCTCTGGTAAAAGGACCGCCTGCAGTATCAATCGTTGTGTGAATACCTTTTGCGTTTGCTTTTTTGAAAAGATCCAGCAGAAAATCAATCTGTAGGAGGGGTTCTCCGCCGCTTACGGTGATTCCACCGCCATTTTTCCAGTAAGTGCGGTAACGCAGAGCCTGCGCAAGAAGCTCATCGGCACTGCGCCAGGTGGCGCCGTTTTTATCTGTCATATTCCAGGTGTCAGGGTTATGGCAGAACTGACATCTCAGTGGACATCCCTGAACAAATATAATAAAACGTACCCCAGGCCCGTCAACAGAACCAAAGCTTTCTGTAGAGTGAATAAGTCCTTTGATTTGAGTCATATGAAAATCTCCTTTTTCATTGTGTGATTGGAAAACTGCGGATCAGGCAGAGTCTTTTAAATGCCTTAGTATGCAGGAAAAGCTGCCAGCAGCATCTCCGTATGTGCCGAAAGTCATGCACTTTAAAATGCATGACTTCCAGCATAACGATATGTTTGGCAAAAGAGTGTAAGTTCGGTAATTACATACGATCGTGGCAGGTTCTTGCGATCACATCGAGCTGCTGTTCGCGTGTAAGGTCGATGAACTTAACCGCATATCCTGATACACGGATCGTAAAGTTTGCGTATTCTTCTTTTTCCGGATGTTCCATAGCGTCAAGAAGTTTTTCTGTTCCGAATACGTTGACGTTCAGATGGTGAGCACCCTGAGAGAAGTATCCGTCCATAACATTTACCAGGTTGTTAATGCGTTCCTCCGGAGTATGTCCGATTGCATCCGGGTTGATGGTCTGGGTGTTAGAGATTCCGTCAAGTGCCCATTCGTAAGGCAGCTTGGCAACGGAGTTCAGGGAAGCAAGAAGTCCGTTCTGTTCTGCACCGTAGCTTGGGTTTGCTCCAGGTGAAAGCGGTGCGCCTGCTTTTCTTCCGTCCGGAAGAGCACCGGTAGCTTTTCCATATACAACGTTTGAGGTAATGGTAAGGATAGAAGTTGTCGGTTCGGATTCACGGTAGGTGTGATGCTTTTTCAGTTTCTTCATAAATGTCTGAAGAAGCCATACTGCGATATCATCTGCGCGGTCATCATCATTTCCGTATTTCGGGAAATCACCGGTTGTCTCGAAATCTACAACGAGTCCGTTTTCGTCACGGATTGTTTTCACTTTTGCATATTTGATCGCACTTAAGGAGTCAACTACATGAGAGAATCCTGCGATACCTGTTGCAAATGTACGACGTACATCGGTATCGATCAGTGCCATCTGAGATGCTTCATAGTAGTATTTGTCATGCATGTACTGGATCAGGTTCAGTACGTTTACATACAGTCCGGCGAGCCAGTCCATCATCTTGTCGTATTTAGCCATTACTTCATCATAATCAAGGTATTCAGAAGTGATCGGTGTGTAAGCCGGTCCTACCTGATCTTTTGACTTGCAGTCGACACCACCGTTGATCGCGTAAAGAAGGCATTTTGCAAGGTTTGCTCTTGCTCCGAAAAACTGCATTTCTTTACCTGTCTGTGTTGCAGATACGCAGCAGCAGATAGAATAGTCATCGCCCCATACCGGACGCATTGCATCATCATTTTCATACTGGATAGAACTTGTTTCAATAGAAATATGTGAAGCGTAGTCCTTGAAGTTCTTCGGAAGACGTTCTGTGTAAAGTACAGTCAGGTTCGGTTCCGGAGAAGGTCCCATGTTTTCCAGGGTGTGCAGGAAACGGTAGTCTGTCTTTGTTACCATAGAACGTCCGTCCTGTCCCATTCCGCCGACTTCCAGTGTAGCCCAAACCGGGTCACCAGAGAAGAGCTGGTTGTAAGATGGGATACGTGCGAACTTAACCATACGGAATTTCATTGTCATATGGTCAACTAATTCCTGAGCTTCTTCTTCGGTAAGGATTCCTGCTTCCATATCTCTCTTGATGTAGATATCAAGGAAGGTAGATACACGTCCGACACTCATGGCAGCTCCGTTCTGAGTCTTGATTGCTGCAAGGTATCCGAAGTACAGCCACTGGAATGCTTCTTTTGCATTTTTTGCTGGCTCGGAAATGTCGAATCCGTAGACAGCAGCCATTTCTTTCATACCCTTGAGGGCACGGATCTGTTCTGCAAGTTCTTCTCGCTGACGGATGACATTGTCACGCATGGATCCGTATCCGCAGTTTGCGAGATCGTCCTGCTTCATAGCGATCAGAAGATCAATGCCGTAAAGAGCAACACGACGGTAGTCACCGACGATACGTCCACGTCCGTAAGTATCCGGAAGACCTGTAAGGATCTTATTGTGACGTGCTTTTTTCATTTCCGGAGTATAGGCATCAAATACTGCCTGGTTATGTGTTTTATGATAATCTGTAAAGATTTTATGGAATTTCGGGTTTGGTTCATATCCGTAAGTTTTGCATGCTTCCTCAGCCATTTTAATTCCGCCGAACGGCATAAATGCACGTTTCAGAGGTTTGTCAGTCTGAAGCCCCACAACCTGTTCTTTATCTTTCAGTTCTTCGCAGATATATCCTGGACCGTAAGCGGTAAGAGAAGATACAACTTCTGTTTCCATATCCAGAACGCCGCCTTTTGCACGTTCTTCTTTCTGGAGTTCCTGAAGCTTGCCCCAGAGCTGGTTTGTTGCTTCGGTCGGGTCTGCAAGGAATGAAGAATCTCCCTCGTAAGGTGTGTAGTTGTTCTGGATGAAATCACGAACGTTGATTTCTTCTTTCCAGAGTCTTCCTTCAAATCCCTGCCATTGTTCTTTCTGCATCATTTGGTTATTCCTCCTTCTTGTGGGTGAGCCATAGTAACTATGACCCGGTTATTATACACTGTGTTGCTGCAATTTATGCCCGGAAAGTTCTGGCAAATTCCAGACATATGAAAAGGTTCAGCCAGAAGAACCGATGGATGTTTACGCCTTTTATATAGCCCTGATTTATGATAATCTTATAAAAATGCGTAAAAAAAGCCGGCATCTGAGCTGAATCGCCCAGACGGTCGGCTAAATAATCAAATCCTCATATTTCCCTGTGGTTCATTCCACTTCCGTCAGTCATATGAGCAACTTTAATTTAACAAATTGCTATATAAATGTCAATGACAAATTTGTTTTTTTGAAAAAACATAATAATGATGTGAATGTCAATAAGTATAAATACCGAGAAAAGTTTAACATTTATCAAGAAATCTCTCAATCGAATTGAGGCATGTACCTGGAATAGAATATAAAAAATGTTAAAAAAATATCAAGCATCTATTGAATTCTGTTTTTTAGAGGATTATAATAAAAACATCAGGTGATTTACAAAATAAAGGAGGATTTTTATCATGGCAAGAAAAGTTGTTTTAGCAGGAGCATGTCGTACAGCAATCGGTGTAATGGGCGGACAGTTTGCAAATACATCGGCTGTAGAACTTGGAACGATCGTAATCAAAGAAGCTCTCAAAAGAGCGGGCGTTTCTCCGGATCAGGTTGACGAAGTGTATATGGGAAATGTTATCCAGGCAGGCAACGGACAGAACCCGGCACGTCAGGCAGCTGTATATGCAGGAATCCCGAATGAAGTACCGGCAACAACTATCAACGTACTTTGTGGATCCGGTCTTCACTGTGTAAACCTTGCAGCGAAGCTGATCGCAGCTGGAGATGCAGATATCATCGTTGCAGGTGGTATGGAAAATATGACAATGGCTCCGTACATGTTGAGAAACGGACGTTATGGATATCGTATGGGAAATGCGACAATCGAAGATGCTATGATCAAGGATGGTCTGACCGACGCATTCCATAATTATCACATGGGAATCACAGCAGAAAATATCTGCGAACAGTGGGGACTTACAAGAGAAGAACTGGATGAATTTGCAGCATGGTCTCAGAACAAATGTGAAAAAGCAATGGCAGAAGGTAAATTTAAAGACGAGATTGTTCCGGTCGAAGTGAAGAAGAAAAAAGAAACGATTCTTGTAGATACAGATGAAGGTCCTCGTAAAGGAATCACAAAAGAAGGTCTTGCAAAACTTCGTCCTGCATTTAAGAAAGACGGTATGGTTACAGCAGGTAACGCATCCGGAATCAATGATGGTGCAGCTGCACTTATCGTTATGAGCGAAGAAAAAGCAAAAGAGCTTGGCGTAACACCTATGGCAACATGGATCGGCGGAGAACTCGCAGGATGTGATCCGGCGATCATGGGAATCGGACCGGTTTATTCAACACGTAAGGTTATGAAGAAGCTGGGAATGGAGATCGGAGATTTTGATCTGATCGAAGCAAACGAAGCATTTGCAGCACAGTCAGTAGCAGTTGGAAAAGATCTTGGATTTGACCTTAGTAAGCTGAATGTCAATGGTGGAGCAATTGCTCTCGGACATCCGGTTGGTTGCTCAGGTGCAAGAATCCTTGTAAGCTTGTTGTATGAGATGCAGAAAGAAGATGTACATACAGGACTTGCAACACTTTGTGTTGGTGGCGGAATGGGATGCTCTGCTGTAGTTAAAAGAGATTAGGGATAGAAAAAAAGGGTGGATACTTTTTTAGTGTCTGCTCTTTTTTTGAATAATTTAGGTTGTGTTGACAAATTGGGCAAAAGATAATGCGTCCCTCGAAGCTATTGACATTATTAAATAAAAGCGTAGTAACTAAAAAAGTCTGGCGAGGTGTGCCAGACTTTTTTCTACGATGAGATATATGCGTTTTGCATCTTTTAGGGCTTTGAAAAAAATTAATATACCAGAGGTTTTTCTTCGCCGTTTAATACACGGAGAGCGCCTTGAGCGAGGGCGAGGAGTTCATCTTCACCCGGGTAGACGGTGATTGGGGCGATGAAGCCGACCTTTTCTTTGATCTCAGATGTAACGTAGTCGCTGTATGCGATACCGCCGGTGAGAAGGATCTGGTCTACTTTGCCGTTAAGTACGGCTGCCATGGCGCCGACTTCTTTGGCAACCTGGTAAGTGAATGCGTGGAATACACCGGCTGCTTCTTCGTCACCCTTTTCAAAGGCACGTTCTGCAACGTCGCGCATGTTGTTGGTTCCAAGGTATCCGTTGAGACCGCCTTTCCCGTTGATCTTTTTATATACTTCAGCCTGTGTGTACTGACCGGAGAAACACATTTTTACGAGTGCGCCTGCCGGTACACCGCCGGAACGTTCCGGTGAGAAAGGTCCGTCTCCGTCAAGCGTGTTGTTGACATCGACAACTTTGCCATTTTTATGAGCACCGACAGATACACCGCCGCCCATGTGTACAACTACAAGATTCAGGGAATCATAAGATACATTCTGTTCTTTGGCGTAGCGTTTGGCAACTGCTTTCTGGTTCAGTGCGTGGAAGATACTGATACGCGGAAGTTCCGGGATTCCGGAATATCTTGCAACAGGTTCCATCTCATCGACAACAACCGGGTCAACAATGTAAGAAGGAACTCCAATCTCATCACCGATTTCGCGGGCAAGGATGCCTCCAAGGTTCGATGCATGCTGTCCTTGCACACCTGCTTTTAAGTCAGCAAGAAGTGCGTCAGATACTGGATAGGTTCCACCTGGGATCGGTTTTAAAAGTCCGCCTCGTCCTACTACAACATTCAGAGATTTGATGTCGAAGCTGTTCTTTGCGAGAATATCTACAATCAGTTCTTTACGGAAATCTTTCTGGTCAACGATGGTTGCATATTTTGCAATCTCTTCGGTGGAATGACGGAGTGTTTCTTCGAATAACAAAGTTTCGTCTTCGTACACACCGATCTTGGTAGAAGTAGATCCCGGGTTGATTACTAAAATTTTATAGCTCATAAAAAGATCCTCCTTAGTCTGTGATCGATCCTGCGATTACGGTCGCAAGTGCAATAGAATTCAGTTTGGTTTCAAAATCGTCCGAACGTGAAGTAAGAACCACCGGAGCGCTTGTTCCGACAAGTACGTTACCGATCTTGACCTTTGCAGTGCGGACAAGAATCTTATATGTGATATTTCCTGCATCGATATTCGGGAAGAGGAGAATATCAGCATGTCCGGCTACTGGATTAGTCACACCTTTGTGAACAGCTGCTTCCGGATCGATCGCAAGATCCATGGAAAGTGGTCCGTAGATCTGGCATCCTTTGAAATCGCCACCCTCGTACATCTTGGTGAGATTATCGGCATCAACTGTTGGCTGCATCTTTGGATTCACTGTCTCAACTGCACACAGAGGAGCAACCTTCGGGCATTCGATGCCACATGCATGTGCGACTTCTACTGCATTGTTGATGATATTGACTTTATCTGCAAGGGTTGGATATGTATTGAAAGCTACGTCTGTAAAGAACAGAAGACGGTTAATGCCTTCAATCTCAAATACACATACATGGGAAAGCATCTTTCCGGTACGAAGTCCGACTTCTTTATTCAATACGCTCTTTAAGAATGTCTTTGTTTCAAGCAATCCTTTTAAAAGGATATCAGCTTTGCCGTTGTGTACAAGCTCAACAGCCTTTAATGCAGCTGCTTCGGTATCAGGCTCATTGATGATCTCGAAATCTGTCAGATCCATATCAATAGAAGCGGCAATCTCGCGGATCTTGGCTTCATCACCGACAAGGATGGCTGTTGCGATATTTTGCTCTTTTGCAGCTTTGACAGCCTGCAGTACCGGCTCATCCTGTGCGTTGGAAACAGAGACTTTCTTTAAGGTTTTTTGATTTGCTTTTGAGATTAATTCTTCAAAACTTTTGCTCATTTTCACACCTTCTCATTCATAATTTAATTATAGTATTCTGGTTGAATAATTTTTAACAATCTTAAGTGTAGCACCATATCTGGGAAAGGTCAATATAAAAGTGGTGTGTTGGAAATGACGAATAATGCAGATGTATTGTAAAAAAATGTTGGTGAAAATGTTAAAAGAAAATTAAATGATAAAAAATGATTGATAAATATTTGACAGAACAGGAAATGGGTAGTATATTAAAAAAAGAGGACAAAAAAGTCCCTTGCGAAAATCTTAAAAACGGAAAGTAAAACAGTATATATTTAATAAGAAGTGATACTTACCATTAAGATGTAAAAGGAGGAAAAAGTGATGGCAAAGAAAATCGTGTTAGCAGGTGCGTGTCGTACAGCAATCGGAAGTATGGGTGGAGCTCTTTCTACAACTCCGGCACCGGAATTAGGATCTATCGTTATCAAAGAAGCTTTAAATAGAGCAGGTGTTGCTCCAGAACAGGTTGATCATGTATATATGGGTTGTGTAATTCAGGCAGGTCTTGGACAGAACGTTGCACGTCAGGCTTCTTTAAAAGCAGGTCTTCCGGTCGAGACACCGGCAGTTACGGTTAACGTTGTTTGCGGATCCGGACTTAACTGTGTGAACATGGCTGCACAGATGATCCAGGCAGGAGATGCTGATATCGTTGTAGCAGGCGGTATGGAAAATATGTCTATGGCTCCATATGCACTGAAAAACGCACGTTATGGATACAGAATGGGTAATGCACCGATGATCGATACAATGGTAAATGACGCACTTTGGGATGCATTCAATGACTATCACATGGGAATCACTGCTGAGAATGTAGCAGAACAGTGGGGACTCACAAGAGAACAGCTTGATGAATTTGCAGCAGCAAGCCAGCAGAAAGCCTGCGCAGCAATCGAAGCAGGAAAATTCAAAGATGAGATTGTTCCTGTAGAAGTGAAGAAGAAAAAAGAAACCATCGTAGTTGATACAGATGAAGGACCGCGTCCGGGAACAACAGCAGAAGGAATCGCAAGACTTCGTCCGGCATTCAAAAAAGATGGTATTGTAACAGCAGCAAATGCTTCCAGCATCAATGACGGAGCAGCAGCAATCGTTGTTATGAGTGAAGAAAAAGCAAAAGAGCTCGGCGTTACACCGATGGCAACATGGGTAGCAGGAGCACTCGGCGGAGTAGATCCATCTATCATGGGTGTCGGACCGGTTGCAGCTACGAATAAAGTAATGGCTAAGACAGGGCTTTCCGTAGATGATATGGATCTGATCGAAGCAAACGAAGCTTTTGCAGCACAGTCACTTGCAGTAGCACATGATCTGAAATTCGACATGGATAAAGTAAATGTAAACGGTGGAGCAATTGCTCTCGGACATCCGGTAGGAGCTTCAGGATGCCGTATCCTTGTTACACTTCTTCATGAGATGCAGAAACGTGATGCAAAGAAAGGTCTTGCAACACTTTGTATCGGTGGCGGAATGGGATGCGCTACAATCGTAGAACGTGATTAATAAACCAGATCAAAAGGAGATGTTGATGATGGAATTTATTACATATGAAGTAGAAGGACAGGTTGGAATTATTACCATTAACCGTCCAAAGGCACTGAACGCACTGAATAGTGCAGTTCTTGATGAACTTGATGCAACGATCGACGGTGTTGATCTTGATGCAGTCAGATGCCTGATCCTTACAGGAGCAGGAGAAAAATCTTTTGTAGCCGGTGCAGATATCGCTGAGATGAGTACTCTTACAAAAGAAGAGGGAGAAGCTTTTGGTAAGAAAGGAAATGATATTTTCCGTAAGATCGAAACACTTCCGATCCCGGTAATCGCAGCAGTTAACGGATTCGCTCTTGGTGGTGGATGTGAAATCTCCATGAGCTGTGATATCCGTATCTGTTCAGACAATGCAGTATTCGGACAGCCGGAGGTTGGTCTTGGAATTACACCTGGATTTGGTGGAACACAGAGACTTGCAAGACTTGTCGGACCTGGTATGGCAAAACAGATGATCTACACTGCAAGAAATATTAAAGCTGACGAAGCTTACAGAATCGGTCTTGTAAATGCCGTATATCCGCAGGAAGAACTGATGCCGGCAGCAAAGAAGATGGCAGCAGGCATTGCAAAGAATGCACCGATCGCAGTAAGACACTGCAAACAGGCAATCAATGAAGGTCTTGAAAAGGGAATGGATGAGGCAATCGTAGTAGAAGAAAAGCTCTTCGGCGGATGCTTTGAATCTTACGACCAGAAAGAAGGAATGGCAGCATTCCTTGAAAAGAGAAAAGTAGAAGCTTTCCTTAATAAATAAGTTCGTTTAATAAAGGGGAGAATTAACTCTCCCCTGGAAATTTAAATTTATAAAATGGAGGTAATTTCAATGAAAGTAGGAATTATTGGTGCAGGAACAATGGGACAGGGCATTGCAAAGGCATTTGCTCAGGTAGATGGATATGAAGTAGCACTCTGTGACATCAAACAGGAATGGGCAGAAGGCGGAAAAGCTAAAATCGCTAAAGGCTATGACAGACTTGTTCAGAAAGGAAAATTAACTCAGGAAGCAGTTGATGCAATTCTTGCAAAAATTACTCCGGGACTCAAAGAAGATCTCTGCGCAGATTGTGATCTGATTGTAGAAGCAGCATTTGAGAACATGGAAGTTAAGAAAACTACATTCGGTGAACTTGATAAGATCGCAAAACCTGAATGCATTTTCGCATCAAATACCTCCAGCCTTTCTATCACAGAAATCGGCAACGGACTTACCCGTCCAATGATCGGTATGCATTTCTTCAACCCGGCAGACCGTATGAAATTAGTAGAAGTGATCGCAGGCGTAAATACACCGGCTGAAACTGTAGATGCAATCAAGAAGATCGCAGAAGAAATCGGAAAGACACCTGTACAGGTTAATGAAGCAGCAGGTTTCGTAGTAAACCGTATCCTTGTTCCGATGATCAATGAAGCAGCTTTCATCAAGATGGAAGGTGTATCTGATATCGCAGGAATCGATGCAGCAATGAAGCTTGGTGCAAACCATCCAATGGGACCTCTGGAGCTTGGTGATTTCATCGGACTTGATATCTGCCTTGCTATCATGGATGTACTTTATGCAGAAACAGGCGACAGCAAATATCGTGCATGCCCGCTGCTTCGTAAGATGGTCCGTGGTGGAAACCTTGGAGTTAAGAGCGGAAAAGGATTCTATGTATACAATGCAGACCGCACAAAAACTCCGGTTGATGCACAGTAATGGATGTTCTAAATAAAGACATGGAGGAAGAATAAATGGATTTCGGATTAGATAAGAAACACGAAATGGCGAGAACTCTGTTTAAAGAATTCGCAGAAAACGAAGTAAAACCACTTGCACAGGAAGTGGACGAGACAGAAGTTTTCCCAAGAGCAACAGTTGAAAAAATGGCGAAATATGGATTTCTTGGTATTCCGGTACCGAAGGAATACGAGGGACAGGGATGCGATCCACTGACATACGTAATGTGTGTAGAAGAACTTGCAAAGGTTTGTGCCACAACATCTGTAATCGTATCTGCGCATACCTCTCTTTGTATAGACCCGATCCTGACATACGGAACACCGGAGCAGAAAGCAAAATACGTTCCGGATCTTGCATCAGGAAGAAAGCTTGGAGCTTTCGGCCTTACAGAACCTGGGGCAGGTACAGATGCACAGGGACAGCAGACTAAGGCTGTTCTTGACGGAGATGAATGGGTATTAAACGGATCAAAATGCTTTATCACAAACGGTAAAGAAGCAGATGTTTACATCATTATCGCCGTAACAGGTATTGTTGAAAAACGTGGCAGAAAGATGAAAGAGATTTCTGCATTCATCGTAGAGAAAGACACTCCGGGATTCACATTCGGAACCAAAGAGAAGAAGATGGGTATCCGTGGATCTTCAACATACGAGCTTATTTTTGAAGACTGCCGTATTCCAAAAGAAAATCTCCTTGGAGCACAGGGCAAGGGCTTCGGCATCGCCATGCATACTCTGGATGGCGGACGTATCGGTATTGCCGCTCAGGCACTTGGAATCGCTGAAGGTGCACTTGACAGAACAATCGCATATGTAAAAGAAAGAAAACAGTTCGGACGCACGATTGGCCAGTTCCAGAATACACAGTTCCAGCTTGCAGATATGGCTACAAAGGTAGAAGCTGCAAAGATGATGGTATACAAAGCTGCCATGGCAAAAGCTACACAGAAAGTTTACTCTGTCGAAGCTGCACAGGCTAAGCTTTATGCAGCAGAAGTAGCGATGGAAGTTACCACAAAGGCTGTTCAGTTACATGGTGGATACGGATACATCAGAGAATATGATGTAGAACGTATGATGCGTGACGCAAAGATTACAGAAATCTACGAAGGAACTTCAGAAGTTCAGCGTATGGTTATTTCTGGAAACTTATTGAAATAGGAGGTACGAATCGTGAAGATAGTTGTTTGTATAAAACAGGTACCGGATACAAAAGGCGGAGTTCAGTTTAATCCGGACGGTACACTTAACAGAGCTGCAATGCTTGCAATTATGAACCCGGATGACAAAGCAGGTCTTGAGGCCGCACTTAGATTAAAAGACCAGTATGGAGCAGAAGTAACTGTACTTACAATGGGACTTCCAAAAGCAGCCGATGTGCTTCGTGAAGCACTTGCAATGGGAGCTGATAAGGCAATTCTTGTAACAGACAGAGTACTTGGAGGAGCTGATACATGGGCTACATCAAGCACCATCGCAGCAGCACTCCGTAAACTCGATTATGACCTGATCATCACAGGACGTCAGGCAATCGATGGTGATACAGCACAGGTTGGACCGCAGATTTCCGAACATCTGGACATCCCGGTAATCTCTTATGCACAGGATATCAAAGTAGAAGGCGACAGCGTGATCGTACAGCGTCAGTTCGAAGACAGATATCATGTACTGAAAGCAAAAATGCCTTGCCTTATCACTGCACTTTCAGAATTAAATGAACCACGTTATATGACACCAGGCGGAATCTTTGATGCTTGTGATGCTGAGATCACAACATGGGGAAGAGCAGATCTTACTACCCTGGATGATGCAAATATCGGTCTTGCAGGATCACCTACAAAGATTGCGAAAGCATCTGACAAAGTAAGAAAAGGGGCAGGAGAAAAAGTTACTCTTGATCCGGAAGAAGCAGTATCTTACCTGATGGGAAAATTAACAGAGAAACATATCATTTAATAAGAAGGAAAAGTGGTGAATATCATGAACTTAGAAGAATATAAGGGAGTATATGTCTTTGCTGAACAGGTAGACAACAAACTGAGCGGAATCGCATTTGAACTTCTTGGAAAAGCAAAAGACCTTGCAGCAGACTTAAATGCAGAAGTAGCAGCCGTTCTGATCGGTTCTGACGTAAAAGGACTTGCAGATGAGCTTGCAGCATACGGAGCAGATAAAGTAATCGTAGTAGATGATCCGGAACTGAAAGAATATAGAACAGAGCCATACGCACATGCACTGGCATCTGTTATCGAAAAATATAAACCGGAGATCATGTTAGTCGGCGCAACTGCAATCGGACGTGATCTTGGTCCTAGAGTATCCGCAAGAGTACAGACAGGTCTTACAGCAGACTGTACACAGCTTGAGATCGGTGATTTCCCGATCAACCCGGTAGCAGGAAAAGAGCAGAAGCACAATCAGCTTCTTATGACTCGTCCGGCATTTGGTGGAAACACGATCGCTACCATCGCCTGCCCGGATAATCGTCCGCAGATGGCAACCGTTCGTCCTGGTGTTATGCAGAAGATCGCTAAGATCGAAGGTGCAAAGGCAAATGTAGAAGAGTTTAATCCTGGATTTACACCGGATAATAAATACGTTGAGATCATGGAAGTTGTCAAATCTGTATCTGAGACGGTTGATATCATGGATGCCAAGATTCTTGTATCCGGTGGACGTGGAGTCGGAAGTGCAGAAAACTTCAAGATCCTGGAAGATCTTGCAGAAGCACTCGGCGGAGAAGTAAGCTGCTCACGTGCAGTTGTAGATAATGGCTGGAAACCAAAAGATCTTCAGGTAGGACAGACAGGAAAGACAGTTCGTCCTCAGGTATATTTTGCAATCGGTATTTCCGGAGCGATCCAGCATGTAGCAGGGATGGAAGAATCTGATCTGATCATTGCAATCAACAAAGATGAGACAGCTCCGATCTTTGATGTAGCTGACTATGGTATCGTTGGAGATCTGAATAAGATTGTACCAGAACTTACCAAACAGATCAAAGAAGCAGTTGCTGCTAAAAAATAAAGAATAGCTGGTAAAACAAAGATGGTGTCGCAAAGAAGCGGCACCATTTTTTTGTATACAAATCGAATAGAAGTTAGCCTGCTCTATTTTCGTGCAGAAAGCTTGTGCGTCTGGGGGATATTATGGTATACTTTATAAGATATAGACTTTGTAGTTATAGCTTAAGTAGGAGTGTGAATAAATGGCACAAAGAATTAAAAGCAGACGAAGGAAGGCTGTAAAAAAGCAGGCGGTTCATTATTTTGATTACAGTCTTCTGGCGATTATTATATTTCTGATGTGTTTTGGACTGGTAATGCTGTACAGTATCAGTTCCTATGAAGCACGAACGGAATACGGAGATGGGATGTACTTCCTGAAAAGACAGGGTCTCATCGGACTTGGAAGTATTGTTGTGATGATGTGGGTTTCTCGCCTGGATTATCATATGTTTTCCAAATATGCAGCAATGAGCTACTGGGGATCCATGCTTCTTCTTGCACTTGTTAAATTTACACCACTTGGTATTGAGGTAAATGGTGCACGAAGATGGTTCCGGCTTCCGGCTAACCAGTCATTCCAGCCGGCAGAGATTATGAAGATCGCTGTGATCGTATTTATCCCATACCTGATCTGCAGAATGGGGAATAAAGTACACACCCTGAAAGGATCGCTGGGAGTTGTGGAGTGGGGAGGTTTGGCAGCACTGGGAGTTTATGTGCTGACTGATAATCTAAGCTCTGCGATCATTGTAATGGGAATTTCCTGCTGTATCCTTTTTGTCGTACATAAGAAGCAGAAGATTTTTCTGTGGATTGCAGGAGGCGGGGTGGCTGTTTTTGTGGCGGGATCATATATCCTCGGAAGACTTCTTGAGAACAGCACCAGCTTCCGACTCAGACGTATCATTGCCTGGCTGAACCCGGAAAAATATGCGTCAACGATTTCTTTCCAGACGGTACAGGGACTATATGCGATCGGATCAGGTGGCTTTTTCGGGAAAGGACTGGGAAATGGTGTGCAAAAGACGGTAATACCGGAAGTGCAGAACGACATGATCCTGTCAGCAATCTGTGAAGAGCTTGGGGTGTTTGGAGCGATCATTATCCTGGTTTTGTTCGGTCTTTTGATCTACAGACTGCTTTTTATTGCACAGAACGCACCTGATCTGTATGGAGCACTGATCATGACAGGGATTATGTCACATATCGCGATCCAGGTAATTCTCAATGTTATGGTAGTTACGAACATGATGCCGAATACCGGAATTACATTGCCTTTTATCAGTTATGGTGGTACATCCATCCTGTTCCTGATGATAGAGATGGGAATGGCACTTGGAATTTCCAGAAGAATTAAACTGGAAGGGTAAAAAAAGCTTTTTTTTCAAAGAAAAGTGTGATATGATGTTATAAGTGGTAATGAAAACCACGTATAATGGATGCAAATGACACGTTTCGGAGGTTTGGATTATGAGTTATAAAGTGATTGTGGACAGCTGTGGAGAATTGACAGCAGAGATGAAAGCTTCAGGTCGGTTTGAGACAGCATCACTGGGACTGGAGGTTGGAGATTGTCATATAATTGATGATGAATCTTTCAATCAGGCTGAATTTTTGAAGAACGTAGCTGAATGCCCGACATGTCCAAAGTCAAGTTGTCCGTCTCCGGAGACGTTTATGGAAGGATATCACTGTGATGCGGAGCATGTATATGCTGTTACGTTGTCTTCTGAACTGAGCGGTTCTTATAACAGTGCCGTACTGGGCAAGAATTTATATGAAGAAGAATATGGTGAGAAAGATATTTATGTGTTCAACTCAAAATCTGCATCAGTAGGACAGACGCTCATCGGGATGAAGATTGCGCAGTGTGAAGAGCGGGGCATGACATTTAAGGAAGTGGTAGCTGCTGTAGAAACATATATTGAAGAGCAGCACACATATTTTGTTCTTGAGACGCTTGAGACTCTTCGTAAGAATGGAAGACTTACAGGATTAAAAGCAATTGCGGCAACAGTACTGAATATTAAGCCGGTGATGGGGGCTACTCCGAAGGGAGAGATTTGTCAGTTGGGTCAGGCGCGCGGAATTAAAAAAGCACTTAAGAATATGGTGGATTGTGTGATCGCAGATCTGAAAGATCCGGAGAGCAAGGTACTTGCAATTTCGCATTGTAACTGCCCGCAGAGAGCACAGGATGTGAAGAAGATGCTGGAAGAACGTGTGAAATTAAAAGATATTATTATTCTGGATACCAGAGGTGTCAGCAGCATGTATGCGAATGATGGCGGAGTAATTATTGCAGTATAGCTTGTATCAATCGTAAAAGTGTGATAAAATATACTGGTTAGATGATTGCAAAGGAGACTTGCAGATATGAGTCAGAAAAAAGTAGATTATTATAAACAGGCAAAAGCGAATAGAAAGCGTGAAGAAAAAAAGAAAAACTTGCGAAAAGCTTTTGATTATACGATCCTTGGGCTGATTGCACTTGCAATCGTTGTCTGGATTGGATGGTCCGCTTATGATATGTATGAATCAAAGCAGCCAAGAGCAGTAGCAGAAGTTGATTATTCTGCTGTAAGTGATTATGTCCAGTCACTTAACACTGCTGAGTAGATGAAAAGAAGAAAGTGGAGAGATGGTTCCATTGTGGAACGGTTTCTCCACTTTTTTTATGCACTGTGTGGGGAATGGAGTATAAAACGCTCCACTTTTCACCACAAAATGAATGAAAAATGGGAAAAAATATGATTTATCGGACTTTTTTCAGAATGGATAAATTCGAAAAAGTGCTTGAAAAGGGCGGAAAAGTGGGGTACAATGGATACAAGTGGTAGAAAGTGGAGCGAAGTGGAGCAAAGTGGCATGGAAAGTGGCAGACCACTTTGAAAGAAGGTGATCCTATGTTGACTGGAGAATTTAATCATAGTATTGATTCAAAAGGCAGGCTGATTATTCCTTCCAAATTACGAGAGAGTCTGGGAGAACATTTCGTAATTACGAAAGGGATGGACGGCTGCTTATTTCTGTATCCGGACAACGAATGGAAAGCCTTTGAAGAGAAGCTTAGAACCTTACCGCTTACAAACAAAAAAGCCAGAGACTTTAAGCGTTTCTTTCTTGGAAGTGCTACGGAAGGAGAACTTGACAAACAAGGGAGAGTTTTGATATCTTCTTCTCTTCGCGCTTATGCAGATCTTGAAAAAGAGGTTGTTCTAGCAGGTGTGCTGGACAAGGTCGAGATCTGGAGTAAAGAGGCGTGGGAAGCGCGTACAGCTGATGTTGAGGAAAATATCGAGGACATTGCAAGTGACATGGAAGATTTGGGACTTAGCATCTAAATAGATCTTTTAATTAGGAGGACACCATGGCATTTAAGCATAAATCAGTATTACTGGATGAGACAATCGAAGGACTGAACATCAAGCCGGACGGTATTTATGTTGATGGCACACTTGGAGGAGGCGGACATGCATACGAAGTATGTCGGCGTTTAAACAACAAGGGGAGTTTTATAGGAATAGACCAGGATGCAGCGGCGATTGAAGCGGCAGGCACCCGATTAAGCGACTTCGGGGAGAGAGTTACAATAATCAGGAGCAATTATTGTGATATGAAGTCGAGGCTCCATGAAAAAGGGATTGACAAGGTCGATGGAATCGTACTCGATCTGGGCGTATCATCTTATCAGTTAGATACGGCAGATCGTGGTTTTTCCTATCGTGTAGATGCG
The DNA here is from genome assembly GCF_027686195.1 of Coprococcus sp. AF102-57. Lineage (NCBI taxonomy): Bacteria > Bacillati > Bacillota > Clostridia > Lachnospirales > Lachnospiraceae > Coprococcus > Coprococcus sp. AF102-57. Next base: position 19,210 of record NZ_JAQCSY010000003.1, read on the forward strand.
CCTTTGGATATGAGGATGGACACACGCCAGACTTTATCTGCAAAGGAGATTGTCAATGGCTACAGTGAGATGGACCTTTTTCGGATTATTCGCGACTATGGTGAGGACAAATTTGCGAAGAATATAGCAAAACATATTGTTATGGCAAGAGAGAAAGGTCCTATTGAAACAACCGGGCAGCTGGCAGAGATTATCAGACAGTCTATACCGATGAAGTTTCAGAAGATGTCGGGGCATCCGGCAAAAAGAACCTTTCAGGCAATCCGGATTGAATGTAACCGGGAACTGGAGGTGCTCAGGGATTCACTTGACGATATGATTGATATTTTAAATCCGGGAGGAAGGATATGCATCATCACGTTCCATTCCCTGGAGGACAGAATTGTCAAAGGAATTTTTAAAAAGAATGAGAATCCATGCACGTGTCCGAGTACTTTTCCGGTATGTGTGTGTGGAAAAGTTTCCAAAGGAAAAGTCATTACGAAAAAACCGATTCTTCCAAGTGAAGAAGAGATGGAAGTGAACAGTCGTTCTAAGAGTGCGAAGCTGCGTATCTTTGAGCGCGTATAGAATTTGAAAGGGTGGTGCTGTATGGCAAAATACAGTCATAGAATACAGGCAGACAGACGTACAGTAACAAGCCGAGGAATGTACATATACGGAAATACAGTTCGCCAGGCAGAAGTCATGCCACAGCGACAAGAGGAACCAAGAAAAGAACATAAAAAGAAAAAACTGGACAGACAGATTTTGAAAAATCGAAGAAAAGCAATGCGGATGAATCCTGCATATGTGATGTTTCTTTCAATTGCGGCAGTGGCAGCACTTGTAGTCTGTGTATGGTATCTGCAGGTACGTGCAGAGCTTACAAGCCGGACAGAGCATATTACCGAGCTGCAGCAGGAACTGGCAGATGCAAAAGAAGAGAATACAACTAGATATAACGTAGTAATGGATTCTGTGAATCTGGAAGAAGTAAGAGACCGTGCAATTAATGATCTGGGTATGGGATATGCGACTTCGGATCAGATTATTGAATATCAGAACCCGGTTAATGATTATGTAAAACAGTACGAAAGTATTCCGAAAAGCGGAGTGCTTGGACAGACAACAGATAAATAGGTTTATGAACAAAGGTGAATAACATGTCAAAAAGAAGAAAAAGAAAGCCTTCCGTTCTGAGGCATAAATTCACGATTGGAATGCAGAAAAAGCTGGTAATGCTCTTTATAGCGATATTACTGGCTTTTGTTATTCTTGTCGGAAGAATTACCTATATCAATGCCTCGTCAGGAGAAGATTATACCAAGACAGTACTGGATCAGCAGCAGTATATGAGTCGGTCGATTCCGTTCAAGCGTGGAGATATTGTAGACACAAACGGCACAAAGCTTGCGACAAGTGAGCGTGTATACAATGTGATTCTGGATGCAAAGGTCTTACTTTCAGACGAGACAAAAAAAGCTGAAAACATAGCAGCTACGAAAAAAGCGCTGAAAAGTTATTTTCAGATCAAGGCATCGGCAGTGGATGCAATTATCGCGGACAGTCCGGACAGTCGGTACAATATTCTGAAAAAAGGAATTTCCTACGATGATGCGAAGGCATTTGAAGCGGCAGAGAAGAAAAATTCCAAGATCAAAGGAGTCTGGCTGGAAGAGGATTATGTCAGAAAATATCCATATAATACACTTGCCTGCGATGTCCTGGGATTCAGCGTATCAGGGAATGTGGGAGCAAGCGGACTGGAAGCATCCTATAATTCAACGTTGAATGGAACAGATGGACGCAGATATGGTTATCAGAATGAAGACTCGGCAATTGAAAACACGGTGAAAGAGCCGATAAATGGAAATACGATCGTAACAACGATTGATGCGAACCTGCAGTCTATCGTGGAAAAGCATCTGGAAGAGTTTAACCAGGCGCACACAGATGAAGCGCAGGAGGGGATGGGATTTAAAAACGGAGCTGTGATCATGATGAACCCGAATACCGGAGAAGTTCTGGCAATGGCTTCCTCACCTACCTATGATCTGAATAATCCGAGAGATCTATCCAAGTATTATACAGAGGAAGAAATAACCGGAATGAGCAGTGACGATAAGATCGATGCTCTGAATGAACTCTGGAGAAACTTCTGCGTGAGCGATACTTTTGAGCCGGGATCTACGATCAAACCATTTACGGTTGCAACAGGTCTGGAGATTGGTGCACTGAAAGGCGATGAGACCTATTACTGCGGTGGTTCCCTTCAGATCGATGAATGGGAGATTAAATGTATCTCTTATGATAATGGTGGACACGGGCAGCAGAATCTGACACAGGTTATGGAAAATTCATGTAACGTTGCCCTGATGCAGATTGGTCTGGCAATCGGACCGGAAGAATTCTGTAAGTACCAGAGTATTTTTGGATTCGGTCAGTATACGGGAATTGATCTTCCGGGTGAGGCGGTTGGTATTTTGCAGTCACCGGATGGAATGATCAAAACGGATCTTGCAACCAACTCTTTCGGACAGAATTTTAACGTAACTATGCTTCAACTTGCGACAGGATTTTGTTCTCTGATCAATGGTGGCGATTATTATGAACCGCATCTTGTAAAAGCCATTCAGGATGAGAACGGAAATGTGATCCAGACTATTGATCCGGTGTTGGAGAAGAAGACAATTTCTAAAGAAACTTCTGATAAACTGAAAAGTTATATGTACAGTGTTGTTCAGAACGGTAGTGGTAGATATGCACAGGTAGAAGGTTATGATATCGGTGGTAAGACCGGTACAGCGGAAAAATTGCCCCGTGGAGAGAATAAGAACGTGGTATCCTTTATCGGATATGCACCGCAGGAGAATCCGGAAATTATGATTTATGTAGTCATCGATGAACCGAATGCTCCAGATCAGTCAGCGACCAGCAACCTGATTTCACAGCTCGCTTCTGATATTATGGCAGAAGCATTTCCATATTTGAATATTACAAAGGCTCCGGCTGAGTAATTTGGGTATAACCCCGGAAGACAGATAATACAGTAATAGTAAGAATCTGTTTTTCGGGGTTTTTATGCGGAATAAGACTTATAATAAAAAGAAAATGCTGGTAGTATTTTTAAGCGCGCTTCTGATGATTTTTTTTCTGATCGCAAGACTGGTGTATCTGATGATATTTGATGCTGCGTATTATCAGCAGAAAGCAAAAACGTTGCACGAAAGGGAGAGGGAGATCAAGGCGGCAAGGGGAGAGATCATTGACAGAAATGGCAAAGTCCTTGCGACCAATAAAGCGGTGTGTACCATATCTGTTATCCATAGTCAGATAACAGATCCGGAGAGAGTGATCCAGGTTCTTGCCGATGAGCTGGGAATAGAGAAAGAAATGATTCGGAAAAGAGTCGAAAAAGTTTCTTCTAGAGAAAAAATAAAGACAAATGTGGAGAAAGAGACCGGGGACCGGATTCGTGCATATGAACTGGACGGTGTGAAGGTAGATGAGGATTTTAAACGGTACTATCCGTATGGCAATCTGGCTTCAAAGGTTCTTGGATTTACCGGTGGAGACAATCAGGGAATCATTGGACTGGAAGTAAAGTATGAAAATTATCTGAAAGGTGTGAACGGAATGATTCTGACAACAACTGATGCCAGAGGAATTGAGCTTGCGGATACGCTGGAAGACAGAGTAGAACCGGTTTCCGGAGACACTCTGCAGGTAAGCCTGGACTATAATATCCAGGAATATGCACAGCAGGCTGCGGAAAAAGTAATGGAAGAAAAACAGGCAGATGCAGTTGTGATTTTGATCCTGAATCCAAAAACAGGGGAAATCTATGCCTGCGTCAATGCTCCAGAGTTTGATCTGAATGCCCCGTTTACATTACCGGAGGGAACAGATGCCGCTTTGAATGATGAAGAAAAACAGGCAATGCTGAATCAGATGTGGCGGAACAGGAGTATCAATGATACTTATGAACCAGGATCGATCTTTAAGGTATTTACTGCTTCGGCGGCGTTGGAAGAGGGAGTGGTCAAAGAAGAAGATACTTTTTACTGTCCTGGATACAAGCTTGTGGAAGACCGCCGGATCCGGTGTGCGAGGACGACTGGACATGGATCCGAGACGTTTGTACAGGGGGTGCAGAATTCCTGTAATCCGGTTTTTATTGAAGTAGGGATGCGGCTTGGAACAGAGAATTTTTATAAATATTTTGAAAAATTCGGATTGATGGGGAAGACAGGTGTAGATCTTCCGGGAGAGGCTGCAACGATCATGCACAAGAAGGAAAATGTAGGGCAGGTAGAGCTGGCAACGATGTCGTTTGGACAGTCTTTTCAGGTGACACCGATGCAGATGGCAACAACAGTATGTTCTCTGGTGAATGAGGGAAAAAGGATCACTCCTCATTTTGGCATCGCCGTTTATGATGCGGAAAGTGGAGAGAAAGAAGAAACGATTTCTTATGGAAAAAGAAAACGGATTCTTTCTAAAGAAACGTCAGAAAAGATGAGAAAGATACTGGAAACGGTTGTGTCCGAGGGAGGAGGAAAAAAAGCACAGATCGAAGGATACCGGATCGGAGGAAAGACAGCGACCAGCCAGACGCTGCCAAGAAGTGCGAACCGTTATATAGGATCTTTTATCGGATTTGCACCTGCAGATGATCCGCAGGTAGCAGCAATGGCAATTATTTACAATCCACAGGGTATCTATTATGGCGGGACGATAGCAGCTCCGGTTGTGCGCGATATTTTCGACAATATTCTTCCCTATCTTGGAATCGAACGGGAAGAAAACCCGTGAAGCAGTTGAAAAAACAGGGCAGATACATTATACTAAAGCGTAGAATCTGTGCCTTTAAGGTAAGGGTTGATTTTGAAAACAAAAGAAAGACAGAGGTGTATTATGGATTTTACAATGGTCATACCGGTGCTGATCGCGTTTGTTCTCAGTGTGGCAGCAGGACCGGTGGTAATTCCTGTTTTAAGAAGACTCAAGATGGATCAGACAGAGAGAGAAGACGGGGTGAAGTCGCATCTTAAAAAAGCCGGAACGCCGACGATGGGAGGCGTGATGATCTTGTTTGCGATTGCGGTCACTTCGCTGATCTATGTAAGAGAGTATCCGAAGGTGATTCCGGTACTTTTTGTAACGATTGGATTCGGACTGGTCGGGTTTCTGGATGATTATCTGAAAGTTGTTCTTCACAGATCAGATGGACTGATGCCGATGCAGAAGATGGCACTCCAGATCGTGATTACAGCGATTTTTGCATTTTACATCGTGAAAGTGGCAAAGATACCGCTTACCATGCTGATACCGTTTTCAGGTGGGAAATATCTGAACATCGGCTGGTTTGCCATTCCGGTACTTTTTATTGCAGTGATCGGTACCGTCAATGGTGTGAATTTTACAGATGGACTGGACGGGCTTGCATCCAGTGTAACAGTTCTTGTGGCAACCTTCTTTACAGTTGTTGCGATCGGAACAAAGAGTGGGATCGAACCGATTACCTGTGCAGTGGTAGGTGCGCTGCTGGGATTCTTATTATTCAACGTTTATCCGGCAAGCGTATTTATGGGCGACACCGGATCACTGGCTCTTGGGGGATTTGTTGCTTCGACAGCATACATGCTCCAGATGCCATTATTCATTATCATCGTAGGATTGATCTATCTGGTAGAAGTTTTATCAGTTATGATCCAGGTAACATATTTTAAGAAAACAGGCGGAAAGCGTTTCTTTAAAATGGCGCCGATCCACCATCATTTTGAGCTGTGTGGATGGAGCGAGACACGGGTGGTTGCAGTTTTTTCAATTGTAACTGCAATTCTGTGCCTGGTTGCACTGCTGGCATTATAGGAGGCTTACAAAAATGGATTTACAAGGAAAGAAAGTGTTGGTATTCGGTGCGGGGATCAGTGGGATCGGATCCTGCGGATTGCTGGAAAAAGAAGGGGCAGAGGTAATTCTGTATGATGGAAATGATAAAAAAGATGCCGAGGCAATGAAAGCACAGCTTGGTGAGGGAAGCAAAGTCCGCGTTGTTCTCGGAGCTTTTCCGGAAGAGGAGATGGAAAGTCTTGATCTGGTTGTAATGAGTCCGGGGGTGCCGACTGATCTGCCGGTTGTTCTGACTATGAAAGAAAAAGGAATTCCTGTCTGGGGCGAGATTGAGCTTGCCTATGTATGTGGAAAAGGAGATGTGCTTGGAATTACCGGAACCAATGGGAAAACGACAACAACCTCTCTTTTAGGCGAGATTATGAAAAATGCCCGTGACAGCGTTTTTGTTGTGGGAAATATCGGTACACCATATACGAATGCCGCAGCAGATACCAGAGAAGATTCTGTGATCGTGGCAGAGCTTTCAAGCTTCCAGCTGGAGAGTATTCATACCTTCCATCCAAAGGTAAGCGCAGTTCTTAATATCACACCGGATCATCTGAACCGCCATCATACGATGGAAGCATATATTCGTGCAAAGATGAATATTGCGAAGAATCAGACACCAGAAGATATCTGTGTTCTCAATTATGAAGATGAAGAGACAAGAAAGATGGCAGATGAATTTCAGGCAAGTGTTCTATTTTTCAGCAGTAAGCATAAACTGGAACAGGGCATTTATCTTGACGGAGAAGACATTGTATACAAACCGGAAAAGGAGAAAGAAGGAACGGTCATCTGCAAGACCGGCGAATTACAGATCCTTGGCGTCCACAATTATGAGAATGTTATGGCAGCGGTTGCAATGGCAGCGGCTTACGGTGTAGATCTGGATGTGATCCGTAAGTCTGTACTTGCATTTAAGGGGGTTGAGCATCGTATTGAATATGTGGCAGAGAAGAACGGGGTTGTCTATTACAATGACTCTAAAGGAACGAATCCGGATGCGGCGATCAAGGGAATCCAGGCAATGAACCGCCCGACGATCCTGATTGGTGGTGGATATGATAAACAGTCCGATTTCCATGAATGGATCCAGAGCTTTGATGGAAAAGTCCGCTATCTGGTACTGATCGGTGCTACAAAAGAGCAGATTCAGAAAGAAGCAGCAGAGTGCGGATTTCATGACTGTATTTTAAAAGATACTTTCGAAGAAGCACTCGATACCTGTGTGGAGCTTGCAAGACCCGGAGATGCAGTTCTGCTGTCACCGGCATGTGCAAGCTGGGGAATGTTCCCGAACTATGAAGTGCGTGGGGAAGAATTCAAAAAATACGTGAATGCATTATAAAAGAAATAAAATAATTTCATATAATCTGTATCAAAGGGCGTGAAACAAAGTGGAGGAAAAAGGGAAAAAGGGGCGTATGGATTACACGCTTCTGTTGATTGTTGTTCTCCTGGTTGTGATTGGACTGGTGATCTTATACAGTACCAGTGCATATAACGGGCAGGTGAAATTTCATGATTCCTTTTACTATCTGAAAAAGCAGGCGTTTGCGACGGTGCTTGGAATTGTACTGATGCTGTTCGTGGCAGGGATGGATTACCACATCTGGCAGAGACTGGCAGTATTTGGTTATCTGGCAGCAGTTGCACTTTCGGTTGCGGTCATGTTGTTTGGCAGAGAAATTAACGGGTCCAAAAGATGGTTAGCTTTGGGCCCGTTTTCTTTTCAGCCATCAGAATTTGCGAAAGTTGCACTGATTCTTTTTCTGGCGGATCTTGTGACGAAGAACGTAAAAAAAATCGGAAAAATGTGGACACTTTGCAGGATTATGTTCTGGATCCTTCCAATCGTGGGACTTGTGGGAGCGAGTAATTTAAGCACGGCGATCATTATTCTGGGAATCGGTGTGATCCTGATCTTTGTTGCAAGCCCGAAGTATGCGCAATTTGCCTTGATGGGAATCGCAGGCGCCTGCTTTATGGGGATTTTTCTTGCCCTTGAAAGCTATCGGCTGGAACGGCTTGCTATCTGGAGAAATCCGGAAAAATATGAAAAGGGTTATCAGACCCTGCAGGGGCTTTACGCGATTGGATCCGGAGGAGTATTCGGAGTCGGGATCGGAAACAGTGTACAGAAGCTGGGATTTGTACCTGAGGCACAGAATGATATGATCTTTTCAATTATTTGTGAAGAGCTTGGACTCGCGGGTGCTGGGATTATCGTTTTTCTGTTTCTGCTTCTGATCTGGCGCTTTTTCCTGATCGCATCCGGAAGCAGGGATCTTTTTGGTGCGCTGATCGCGACCGGAGCGATGGCACATATGATGATTCAGGTTATTTTAAATATTGCAGTTGTGACGAACACAATTCCGAATACGGGGATTACACTTCCTTTTATCAGTTATGGAGGAACATCGGTGATGTTTCTTTTAATTGAAATGGGACTTGTGCTAAGTGTGTCACAAGTGGTAGACTAAACAGGAGATATACAAATGACGGAAGGAGGAAGATGCCTGATGGGATGATACAGAAAGAAAGGAAAAAGAGAATCATAAAGCAGACTGCCATGAAAGCCATTCTGGTCATTATTTTGGTTTGCATAGCTATGATTACGTTTCTTTTACTCTTTCAAGTGCGGAAAATCGAAGTATCAGGAAATCAGTATCTTAGCAGACAGGAGATTGCAGACTGGGTGCAGGATGATAATTGGTCTTCCAATTCTCTGTATGTGATGATCAGGAACCACCTGATGAATCACGAGCTGCTTCCGGCAATGGAAGAGGCAAATGTGACGATGAAGAATCCGTGGACTGTGAAGGTGACGATCAAAGAGAAGCGTGTGGCCGGTTATATCGTGTCAGGTGATGAATGTATTTATTTTGACAAGGATGGTATCGTACTTGCAAAGACAAAGGAGCTGTGGGATGGAATCCCGTGCATTGAAGGGCTGGAAGTAAAGAAAGTACAGCTTTACAAAGAACTTCCGGTCAGCAAGGCGAACAAAAAAGCATTTGGGAACCTTCTGGATATGACGATGACACTGAAAAAATGTGATCTCGCGCCGGATAAGATTGTTTGTTCCGGTTCAGATCTGTATCTTTTTTTTGGAAACAAATGTGTCAATGTCGGGCACACGAATCTGGAAGAACGGATCATGCAGATATCGCCGATCCTTGAGAAGCTGGGAGATCAGGGAGGAACCCTGTATCTGGAAAATTTTAACACAGATAATATTACAATTACCTTCGAAAAAGATGTGATTCCGGACCTTGGAACATAATCTGTGTCAAGTGGATAAAAAAATAGGAAAATATACAAAATTCTATTGATATTTTTCGGAAAAAAATATATTATAGTCTTATGTATAACTAAGCGCATATTGACATTTAGGGTGTATAATATAATAAGGTGACGAAGGAGGAGAAACTCTTGTTAGAAATTAAAACAAATGAATCAGAAGCAGCAGCTAAAATAATTGTAGTCGGTGTAGGTGGCGGCGGAAACAATGCAGTCAACCGCATGATCGATGAACAGATTGCAGGTGTTGAATTTATCGCAATCAATACAGATAAACAGGCTCTTCAGTTATGTAAAGCTCCGACTCTTATGCAGATCGGAGACAAGCTTACAAAGGGTCTTGGTGCAGGGGCTAAACCGGAGATCGGTGAAAAAGCAGCTGAGGAAAGTGCCGAAGAGATCCAGTCAGCACTCAAGGGAGCTGATATGGTATTTGTTACCTGTGGTATGGGTGGCGGAACAGGAACAGGAGCAACTCCTGTTGTTGCGCGTATTGCCAAAGAGCAGGGAGCACTTACTGTTGGCGTTGTAACCAAGCCTTTCAAATTCGAATCCAAGACAAGAATGAACAACGCTCTTGCCGGAATCGAAAAATTAAAAGAAAATGTAGATACACTTATCGTTATTCCGAATGATAAGCTTCTTGAAATTGTAGACAGAAGAACAACTATGCCGGAAGCACTTAAGAAAGCTGATGAAGTTCTTCAGCAGGGTATCCAGGGTATCACAGACCTGATCAATGTACCTTCACTGATCAACCTTGACTTTGCCGATGTACAGACAGTTATGACAGATAAAGGAATTGCTCATATTGGTATCGGACAGGGCAAAGGTGATGACAAGGCTCTTGAAGCAGTTAAGCAGGCAGTTGCCAGTCCTCTGCTTGAGACAACCATCGCAGGTGCATCTCACGTTATCATCAACATTTCAGGTGACATCACTCTTATGGATGCGAGTGATGCAGCAGAATATGTACAGGATCTTGCAGGTGAAGATGCAAACATCATCTTCGGTGCAATGTATGATGATTCCAAGTCAGATGAAGCAACTATCACAGTTATCGCAACAGGTCTTCACAATGTAGGTGGAACACAGAGCAAGCTTCAGTCAAGACTGGAACATAAAGCAGCTATGATGAACGGTGGATCTGGAATGGGAGCAAGCAATATTTCACGTCCACAGTTTAATCCGGGAGAATACAGCAATGTAGAAAGACCGGTATACGGAGGCAGACCGGTACAGCAGCAGACTACACAGGTACCACCGCTTCAGAGTGCAAGAACTCCACAGAGCAAGGTGAAAGAGCAGTCTATCAAGATTCCGGATTTCTTCAAGAAATAAGAATGAAATAACAGGGAAGCAGTAAGAAATTACTGTTTCCCTGTTTTTTATAGTTTACTGTTCATAGCGTACCATTTCGCGTCGCAGTCTCTGCATAATTTTCTTTTCAAGTCTTGATATGTAAGACTGGGAGATTCCAAGAAGATCGGCCACTTCTTTCTGCGTTTTTTCTTCCCCGTCGGGGGTTCCGAGTCCGAATCGCATCTGCACGATTACCCGTTCCCTGTTTGAAAGCCGTCCGATGGCTTTCCCAAGAAGTTTGTGTTCTGCTTCGGTTTCCATATCACGATAAATGGTATCTTCTTCAGTTCCAAGAATATCGGAGAGAAGAAGCTCATTTCCATCCCAGTCAACATTGAGCGGTTCATCGATGGAGACCTCCAGTTTGGTCTTGTTATTCCGGCGCAGATACATGAGAATCTCATTTTCAATACAACGGGAGGCATAGGTGGCAAGTTTGATATTTTTCTCTGGATTGAAGGTATTGATTGCTTTGATCAGTCCAATTGTGCCGATGGAGATCAGGTCTTCTACACCTACACCGGTGTTGTCAAATTTTTTCGCTATATATACAACCAGACGCAGGTTATGTTCAATAAGAAGCTTTTTTCCTTCTTCATCCTGCCCGCCTCCGAGAAGGGAAATTGCATGACCTTCTTCTTCACTGCTAAGTGGGAGCGGCAGGATATCTGTCCCTCCTATGTAATGGATTTCCTGCTTTTCCGGGAAGAAAACACTGCGGAAAGAGGGAATCATTTTCAATTTAAAACAATCTGAAACAGCAACTTTTATCATCATTATAATCCTCCTAACAATCTTCAGGATGCAATAGCATTTCATATTTTCCGTTTCCAAAATTCTTCTGTTCGGAAATACCGATCAGTGGAGATTGAATCAAAAATTCAGATTCTCCTGTTATTCTCATCTTCTTGACAGAAAAAACAGGAAGAATACTGGTCGTCTTCTGTATAGTCCGGTACGGGATGTACCGGAGTCTTCCAGGTGAGATTTGGGAAGAAATCTTCTGACAGGCGTCTTTGCTGATAATATGAACCGGCTTTCCGGTCAGTGGATCAGAAAGATGATTACCACTGTCCAGAAAGGCTTTCAGATGAAAATCTTTTCCATTTACAGTTAAAATCACATCAAAACTATGATCTTGTGATTTCCATAGTTTCTTTAGAAACAAAAGTCCATGATATAAAAGAAAAAAACCACAGATGCCAAGGGTGAAAAGAAAAGATATGATCCGGAAAAATTTTCCAAAATAAAGACGGAGCCAACTCATGATACCTCCAAGAAGAAAGCTTGCAAGATAGAGCAGAATCCATGCTTTGAAAAAAACGGGAAATGTCCGGATTTTCAATCCGATCACTGTCATACAGGAATTTACCAGGAAAAACAGCAGGATATAGCGGGTCCATACCGGGCATGGAAAAAATAAAATGGCACAGGTCAGTAGTGAACCGGTAAAGGAACCGGCAAGAAGACTTCCATAAGTGGCAGAACATGGAAATACTTTTTTTACTGCCAGAAGAATCAGAAAATCCATCATCATATTTTCCAGAAACAATACATCCAGATATACTTCATACTGCATAGTCTTATCCTTCTTTCTCTTTAGCTGCTAAATAGATTTGGTACTTAAGCATGCTTTATTATAGAAAAGATGTGTTTCAGATTTTGTCAGAAGATGGGAAAAACAGAATAATTTTATTCGACATGCTGAAATGCTGGATTTTTTTAAAGAATTGTCGAAAAAGACAGAAAAAGACCGGCGTTCCATGTCGGAAGCCGGTCTCTGGAAAGATAAGATCGGTATTTATCTGTCGTCACGATCCCATTTGTCAGCAAGATTCTGGATCTGTGACTCGAATTTTGCAAGATCTTTGTTTGCAAGACCTTCATTTTTAAGCACAACATCCATGAGGTGTTTGGCTGCCGCAACCACGCGGTTGAATGCAGTAAGAGCACGTGCTTTGGCCGGCTTTTCAACTGCTTTTTTCGGAAGCCTGATACCTTCAGAAAGGATGGTATCGGTTGCGAGATCAACACAGCCTCCGGAGTATGGTGCAAATGCCGGAATGCCGAAACGGTCTGTGATGGTAGCAGCGAAAGAATCTGTAACCGAATCCTCTCCATGTACAACAAAGATGTGGGATGGTTTCTCTTTGAATCCATCAATCCAGTTCAGAAGACCATTCATATCGGCATGTCCGCTGATCCCTGCAAGGACTTCAATACGGGCATTAACCTCTACATTTTCGCCAAAGAGCCGGACTGATTCCGGTTTGCTTTCGACAAGCTTGCGGCCAAGAGTGCCAACTGCCTGATAGCCTACGAAGAGGATCGTGCATTCTTTTCTCCAGAGGTTGTGTTTCAGATGATGGCGGATACGGCCGGCTTCACACATTCCGGAAGCAGAGATGATTACTTTTGGTTTGTCATTGAAGTTGATCATTTTAGATTCTTCACTGGTGATCGTGGTTTTCAGTCCCTGGAAAAGAAGAGGGTTGATTCCTTTACTTATCAGAGCCATTGCATCCTCATCAAAGCAGGACTGTACATTTTTCTGGAAAACGTTGGTTGCTTCGATCGCCAGAGGACTGTCTACATAAACCTCAAAATTCTGATATTCCGGCAAAAGATTATTTTCTTTGATCTCACGGATAAAGTATAAAAGCTCCTGGGTTCTTCCTACTGCGAAAGATGGAATGACTACATTTCCACCTTTGGCAAAGGTTTCGCGCAGGACTCTGGTAAGATCCTTAATATAATCCGGTTTTACAGTAGAATGGACCCGGTTTCCGTAGGTGGATTCGATGACAAGATAATCGGCTGCATCCACATGCTGCGGATCTTTGATGATCGGCTGGTCAATATTTCCGACATCTCCGGAAAATACGATTTTTTTGCTTACACCGTCTTCTGTGATCCAGACTTCAATGCAGGAAGAACCAAGCAGATGACCGACATCTGTGAAGCGGAGTTCGATTCCTTCACAGAGCTGGATCGTCTGGTTATAATCGATCGGCGCAAGAAGTGCGACTGCATTCATGGCGTCCTGTACAGTATAAAGTGGTTCGTAAAGCGGAGCACCGGAACGAAGTGCCTTTCGGTTCCGCCATTCTGCTTCGGATTCCTGGATATGTGCACTGTCACGGAGCATAATGCTGCACAGATCAGAGGTGGCGAATGTACAGATGATTTCTCCTTTAAAACCATTTTTTACAAGCAGAGGAATCTTGCCGGAATGGTCAATGTGTGCATGCGTTAAGAGGATATAGTCGATCATGGAAGGATTGATCGGGATTTCCTGATTCTCATACAGATCAGGTCCCTGTTCCAGTCCACAGTCTATTAGAATATGTTTTCCACATGCTTCAAGATAATGGCAGCTTCCAGTTACTTCATGGGCGGCACCGATAAAAGTAAGTTTCATATACTCAACCCCTTTGCGTAAAAATTATTTTAGTATATTATACTATAATTTAAAGAAAAATGATAGAAAATCAGACAATATTACTAAAATGTATATCCTTTCAGAAGAGTGCGAAAAAAGTCAAGGAGCGATATTTTTAATATTTTAGTGGGAATCGAATAAATAAAAACAGTTTTGAGAAAAATTTATACCAGTAAAGATTTGGAGGTTTATTGAGATGGTACTTAATAAAGTAGAAATCTGTGGTGTAAATACAGCAAAGCTTCCCCTGCTTAGCGACGGGGAAAAAGAGGTGCTTTTTGAGAAGATCAAAGCGGGGGATGAGGAGGCAAAAGAACAGTATATCAAAGGAAATCTGCGTCTGGTACTCAGTGTGATCAAACGCTTTTCGGGAAGCAGTGAAAATCCGGATGATCTGTTTCAGATCGGGTGCATCGGACTGATCAAGGCAATCAATAATTTCAATCCGGAGCTGGAAGTAAAATTTTCAACTTATGCGGTACCGATGATCATTGGAGAAATCCGGCGGTTCATTCGGGACAATAATTCGATCCGTGTTAGCAGGTCACTTCGTGATACGGCATATAAAGCCATTTACGCGAAAGAAAATTATGTCAAAGTAAACCAGAAAGAACCTACTGTTCAGGAAATTGCAGAGGAAATCGGGATCGCAAAGGAAGAGATCGTCTATGCGCTGGATGCGATCCAGATGCCGGTCAGCTTAAATGAGCCGGTATATAATGACAATGGAGATGCTATGTATGTGATGGACCAGATCAGTGACAAAAGGAACAAAGAAGACAGATGGGTGGAGAAGCTGTCCCTTCAGGCGGCAATGGACCGACTCGGAAAAAGGGAGAAGCATATTATCAGACTTCGTTTTTTTGAAGGAAAAACGCAGATGGAGGTAGCAGAAGAAATCGGAATCTCACAGGCACAGGTAAGCCGCCTGGAAAAGAATGCACTCAGGGCTATGCGACAATATCTGCGAAGTGAATAGAAAAATAGAGATTTCCAGTTGAAATTTGTCAAGGTTCATACTATTATAATCATAGAACAGAAGAACAGGAGAACAGCAATGTATAAAGCGTGTATTTTTGACTTGGATGGAACTTTGACAAATACGCTGGATTCGCTGACTTATTCAACGAATAAGACGTTAGAAGAAATGGGACTTGAGACGATTACCAAAGACCAGTGCCGAAGCTTCGTTGGGGATGGAGCCAGATGCCTTATGGAACGTGCACTTCGTGCGTCCGGAGACACAGAGCTTAAGAGGATTGAAGAAGGTATGGAAGTGTACAGCAGAATCTTTGGAGAAAATTGTATGTACCATGTACGTCCTTATGATGGCGTTGTTCAGATGTTAGATTCACTGAAGAAGAAGGGAATAAAGATTGCAGTATTTTCCAACAAACCACATTTGCAGGCGATCGATGTAGTGGAAAGTACATTTGGAAAAGGATATTTTGACCATATTCAGGGGCAGTCGGGTGAATTTCCGAAGAAACCGGATCCGGAAGGGCTTCTGTGGATACTTGATAAATTAGGGGTATCACCGGAAGAAGGAATATACATAGGAGACTCGGATGTAGATATGAAGACAGGGAAAGCTGCCGGTATGTTTACAGTCGGAGCAGAATGGGGATTCCGGACCAAAGAACTTCTTGTGGAGACAGGAGCAGATGCAACAATTGCACATGCTGAAGAATTGCTTAACTATTTATAGTTCAGATGAGAAAATTTTTCTGTGAGAAAGATAAGGGAGGGTTGCCTGTATGTATGAGTATGATGAAGAATGTCTGCAGACATTCCTGAATATGCAGTCACAGCTTTTTGATGAGCCGGTTGCAGAGACACTGGAAGAGGCAGAAGCGTTTTTGGAAGACTGTATGGCGGTTGTTGTAGATTCTATCAAGGATGTGAGAGATTATCTGGATGAAAGCGGAGCGGACATCAGTGGTATGAGTGATGAAGAGCTGGAAGAGGCTTCAGAAGTATTCGCACTTCCGAACGGACAGTATCTGATCGTGGAAGGTTAATAAAAGGAAAAGAGCTGCGGCATCAGTTGGTTGCCGCAGCTTTTTTGAGCGCATCACGGATGGTGTTGAGAAGAAGCTGAGAAGTATAGGGACTGTCACTTGAAAGTGTAAGATGATCAAGGGACTGGGATTTACAGATCTGGTCAGCCAGATTCTCAAGAGATGGCTGAAGAAGAGGATACATGGCAGTTACCGTCTCACTTAGATTGGAAATGCGGATGGAATTGATAGAGGTGTCAGAGACAGAAACTTCCAGTTCCAGATCTTCATTTCCGAGTGTAAAAGAAGAGGTATAAACGCCGGGAGTATATTTTTTGTCGGATACAGAGGAATGCCGGTCTCCGGAGAACATAAAGAATAAAAGGCAGAGGATGAGAATACCTAAAGTGGCAAAAATAACAGTATAGATAATTTCTTTCATGTGAAGTACGATGATTTTTGTTTTGGAATTCATAAAGAACCTCCTTAGGCAGTATGGAATTTCGGCAGGTTATGCCGCTTAATAAACTATATGAAAAGAAAAAATAGTTTATGCATGAGAAATGCGTGACAAAAGAGAAAGGATTTAGTAGAATCAGGAAAGAGAAAAAGCAGAGGTGAATAGAATGTTTATAATTGCAGGACTTGGAAACCCGGATGAAAAGTATCAGGGGACAAGACATAATGTTGGATTTGATGTGGTGGACCGCCTGGCGGAGAAATACCAGATAGCAGTCGATACTAAAAAACACCGTGCCCTCATCGGAAAAGGAGTGATCGAGGGACAGAAAGTGCTTCTTGTGAAGCCGCAGACTTATATGAACCTGAGTGGAGAGAGTATCCGTAGTCTGGTGGAATATTACAAGATCGATCCGGAAGAAGAACTTCTTGTAATTTATGATGATATCAGTCTGGAAGTCGGACAACTCAGGATCCGCAGAAAAGGAAGTGCCGGTGGACATAACGGAATCAAAAATATCATTGCCAATCTTGGAACCAGTGTGTTTCCACGGATCAAGGTAGGTGTGGGAGAAAAACCGAAAGGATATGATCTTGCTGATTATGTTCTTGGAAAATTTTCCAAAGAGGACCGTGTACTTATGGAAGAAGGATATGATCTTGCCTGTGAAGCTTCTGCTCTGATCATGCAGGGAGCAATCGATCAGGCAATGAACGAATATAACCAGAAAAAGAAAGAATAAGAGGAGGCAAAAAGCGATGCATGCACTTACGGCTCCTTTATCTGAACTGGCAGAGATTGAAGAAATCTGTGAAGAGCGTGGACGGGAACCGGGCATGCTGCTTCTTTCCGGGTGTGTGACATCACAGAAAACGCATTTGATGTATGCGCTTGGAAAAGGTTATGGGCATACATTGATCGTTCTTTCCAGTGAAGATAAAGCAAAAAAATTATACGAAGAATATCGTTTTTTAAATGAAAATACCAGCTATTATCCGGCAAAGGATCTCCTTTTTTATCAGGCAGATATCCACGGAAAACAGCTGGTCAAACAGCGGATGGAAACCTTGCAGATGATGATGGAGGCAAAAAGCCAGGTTACGGTCATTACAACGATTGACGGATTCATGGATGAACTGCCATCGGAAGCAGAAATAAAAGGGGACATTCTGACCATTTCCAATGGGGAGGCGCTGGAATTTGAATCGCTGAAGGAGAAGATCATAAAACTTGGATATGACAGGGAAGCCCAGGTGGATGGTCCGGGGCAGTTTGCAGTTCGTGGTGGAATCATTGATATTTACCCACTTACCGAGGAATTGCCGATCCGTATTGAATTCTGGGGAGATGAAGTGGATTCAATACGGACTTTTGACGTGGACAGCCAGAGATCTGTAGAGAATCTGGAACAGATCGTTATTTATCCGGCAGATGACAGACTGGGAAGTGACCGGAAAGTTTCTTTTATCAACTACTTTGATCCGAAGGACACACTGGTGTTCCTGGATGAACCAGCAAGGCTTCTGGAAAAAGGGCGTCTGGCAGAAAATGAAGTGGAAAAAGCGAGAGAGAACCGTGCAGAAGAAATGGAAAGGACCGGGGAAATGGAAGAAGCTCCGGAATTTTTTACGACTGATGAAATTATAAAATTTCTGAACAAATTCTGTATGATCGGGATGTGTGCTCTGGAAATGAAATGTAAGCCATTTTTTGTGAAAAAGCGGTTTGGGATCCAGGCAAAAAGCGTTAACCCGTATAATAGCAGCTTTGAGATGCTGACACAGGATCTCAAAAGACTGAAAAGGAACGGATACCGGGCGGTTCTGATTTCTGGGTCCAGAACAAGGGCAAAACGTCTGGCAGAGGATCTACGTGATTATGATCTGAGCAGTTTTTACAGTGAGGATCAGGAACGTGAAGTGAATCCAGGGGAGATCATGGTATGCTACGGGCATATAGAAGTCGGATACGAGTACCCGATGATTAAATTTATTGTCATATCTGAGTCAGATATTTTTGGCAAGACAAAGAAGAAAAAGAAACGAAAAAGTTATGATGGACAGAAAATAAGCAGCTTTTCGGATCTGAAACCGGGAGACTATGTAGTGCATGAGAATCATGGACTTGGAATCTACCGGGGAATTGAAAAGATAGAAGTTGATAAGGTGACAAAGGATTATATGAAGATTTCGTATGCTGATGGTGGAAATCTTTATATTCTTGCCACACAGCTTGACCAGATCCAGAAGTATGCCAGTGCAGATGCTAAAAAGCCGAAACTTAACAAACTTGGAGGACAGGAATGGCATCGCACGAAGAGCAAGGTAAAGACAGCAGTCTGGCAGATCGCCAAAGATCTGGTGGAACTCTATGCAGTACGGCAGTCCAAAGAAGGATTTGTCTATGAAAAGGACACGGTCTGGCAGAAAGAATTTGAAGAAATGTTTCCGTTTGAGGAAACGGAGGATCAACAGCTTGCAATCGAGGCAACAAAACGGGATATGGAAAGTCCAAAGATCATGGATCGTCTGATCTGTGGGGATGTGGGATTTGGAAAGACAGAGATTGCAATCCGGGCAGCATTCAAGGCAGTGCAGGAGAACAAGCAGGTTGTCTATCTGGTCCCTACTACGATTCTTGCACAGCAGCATTACAACACTTTTGTGCAACGGATGAAAGAATTTCCGGTAAGGGTGGATCTGTTATGCCGTTTCCGCACACCTGCACAACAGAAAAAAACGATCGAAGATTTGAAAAAGGGACAGGTTGATATCATCATCGGAACCCACCGGGTATTGAGTAAGGATGTGGCATTTAAAGATCTGGGACTTCTGATCATTGATGAGGAACAGCGTTTTGGAGTACAGCATAAAGAAAAGATCAAAAAGCTGAAGGAAAATATTGATGTTCTGACACTTACGGCAACACCGATTCCCCGAACGCTTCATATGAGTCTGATCGGGATCCGTGACATGAGTGTGCTGGAAGAAGCACCAGTTGACCGGATGCCGATCCAGACCTATGTGATGGAGGAGAATGATGAGATGGTCCGGGAGGCAATCGAAAGAGAAATTTCCCGCCAGGGACAGGTGTACTATGTCTATAACCGTGTCCAGGATATAGCTGAAATGGCAGCGAAGATCCAGAAACTTGTGCCGGATGCAAATGTGGCATATGCACACGGGCAGATGCGGGAACACAAGTTAGAAGATATTATGTACGATTTCATCAATGGAGAAATTGATGTTCTGGTATCGACGACGATCATCGAGACCGGTCTTGACATTTCCAATGCCAATACCATGATCATCCATGATGCAGATCGGATGGGGCTCTCCCAGCTTTATCAGCTACGTGGAAGAGTTGGAAGATCGAACCGTATGGCATATGCATTTCTTTTGTACAGAAGAGACAAAATGCTCCGGGAGGTTGCAGAAAAACGTCTTTCGGCAATTCGTGAGTTTACAGATCTTGGATCTGGTGTAAAAATCGCCATGCGGGATCTGGAAATCCGTGGGGCAGGAAACCTGCTTGGGGAGGAACAGCATGGACATATGGATGCAGTGGGATACGATCTTTACTGTAAGATGTTAAGTGAGGCAGTCCGTCACCTGAAGGGAGAGATCCCGGAAGAAACCTATGCGACAACCGTGGATCTGAATATTGATGCTTATATTCCGGCATCTTATATTCCGAATGAGTATCAGAAACTGGATATCTATAAACGGATCGCAGCAATTGAGACAGAAGAAGAACAGGAAGATATGCTAGAAGAACTGATTGACCGTTTCGGCGATCCGCCACGCAAGGTGCAGCAGCTTCTGATGATCGCGCAGCTGAAGGCGAAAGCACATGCGGCTTATGTAATTTCGGTAGAGCAAAAAGGCGATGAATACAAATTTACCATGTATGAGAAGGCAAGGGTAAATGTAGCAAAGATTCCGGAACTGCTGGCAAAATATAAGGGAGAACTGACATTTAAGACAGATGCAGAAAATCCATATTTTATTTATTGTAAACTTCGGAAAAATAAAAAAGAAAAAGCAGAGCACATTCTTGAAAATGTAGGAAAAATTGTCGAAGATATACAGGGACTTGTCGAAGAATAATGTGTATTTTTTATGAAAAAGATTGCCAGTAAGGTAAAAAAAAGATATACTATACGAGTGCATAGTGAAGAAGTGTGTACAATGGAGAGAAGATCAAGGAGGAAATTTTATAAATGAAAAAAAGAGTGGTTGCCTGTATACTGGCAGTTGCCTGCATTGCATCTTTAAACGGATGTGGAAGCAAGTTTAACGGACAGGATACAGTGGTAGAAGTCGGAGATGAGAAAGTGACTGCAGATGTGGCGAACTTTTTTGCAAGATATCAGCAGGCGCAGTTTGAAACAACATATAGCAGTTATCTGGGAGATGATTTTTGGGGAAAAGAAGTTACAGACGGAAAGACTTACGAAGAGAATTATAAGGATTCAATCATGGATTCTCTGGAAGAAATGTATATTCTGGATGAGCACAAGGATGATTATAAAGTTTCGCTAAGTGATGATGAGGAAAAAAGCATCGAGGATGCTGCGAAGAAATTTACTGACAGCAATGACAGTTCTGCAAAAGATGCAGTATCGGGCGATGAAAAGACGGTAAAGAAAGTACTGGAACTTCTGACACTTCAGAAGAAGATGGAAACTGCCATGACTGCGGATGTAGATACGAATGTATCCGATGAGGAAGCAGCACAGAAGAAAATGCAGTATGTGCTGTTCTCTACAAAGACAACGGGCAGTGATGGAAAATCGACAGATATGTCAGATGACGAAAAAGCAGAAGTGAAAAAGAAAGCAGAAGATTTCCAGAAAGATGCGGCTTCGGCAGAAGATTTTTCTGTATTTGCAACAGCAGTAGGTGCATCAGCCACCGATCTGACATTTGACTCGGATACGACATCGCCAAACGAAGATCTGATCAAAGCTGCTGATAAGTTAAAAGAAGGCGAAGTAACAGACGTGATCGAAGCAGACAATGGCTATTATGTTGCAAAAGTAGTCAGCCTTCTTGACCGTGATGCAACGGATACCAAGAAAGAGTCCATTGTATCACAGAGAAAGAGTGACCAGTATCAGTCAATTTGTAAGAAATGGAAAAAGAAAACGGATATTAAAGTACATAAAAAAGTATGGAATACGATCAGTTTTGCTGATCAGGGCGTAACGGTTAAGAGCACGACCGAAGATACAGATACATCTTCAGACTCTTCATCAAAATAAGCGTCTGACTTAACAACAGGAAAGTACGACAGGAGGAGAGATTAGGATGGAATCAATAGGTATAGTATTGAAGGATATCATGGGAAACAGTGCGGTATTTATAGCAGGAAAAGAAGCCGTGATTGTTTCGGCGGTATCAATTGTTATATCAGTTTTCATTGGAATTTTAGGTTTGAAGCTGATCCGTGTCTGGAATGCAGTGATTGGATTTGTTGCAGGGGCATTGCTTGGATTTGCCGTGACATATCTTATGGGACTGGAAGTTGTTCCGGTACTGATCGCAGCCGGAGTTGCGGGTTTGGTTTTTGCAATACTGAACAGTGTATTTAAGAAATTCGGAGCTTTCTGGGTATGCTTTCTGGGAATGGCTGGCACAGTGCTTGCGATTACAAATGCGGGAAACTGGATCATGCTGGCAGTCTGCGGAGCAGTCGGACTGATTTTCGCAATCCTTGCGATGATCTGGTTTGAACCGTTTGTGATTATTGCGACGGCATTAGCAGGCGGTTTTGGAGCAGGAATGATGATCTATGATCTGGCAGGTCTGAAAAATGTGATTTTCATGTGGATCATTTCGATTGGGATTACATTTATCGGAATCGTGATTCAGTTTATCATGAAGTCAAGTGAGATTAACAAGAAGCAGGTTCGAAGAGCAAATGCGATCAAGAAAGAAACATCAAAAGAAGAAGAAATAGAGATGGCAAGAACCATGCTGATCGATCTGGATGATGATGATGATGACGAGGATGAAGAATAGATAAGATGGATGAGAGGATGTATCAGAATGTGATACATCCTCTTTTGTATCTGATCAGGAATGGCTGGAAGAAACCGGTATTTCTTGCAGCGTTATAAAAAAAGAGGTATAATAAAAATAGTATCAACGATATAAGATCTGGAGATGAAAATATGAAGATAGATATGCATTGTCATGTAAGAGAAGGATCAATTGACAGCAAAGTGCCGATTGAAGAATTTATTAAAAAGCTGCAGTCTAAAGGCATTGGCGGAATGCTGGTTACAGATCATGACACCTATAATGGATATCGGCACTGGAAGAATACGATCAAAGGGAGAAAATACAAAGATTTTGTCGTATTGAAAGGAATAGAGTATGATACACTGGATGCGGGGCACATTCTGATCATTATGCCACAGGGAGTAAAGATGCGCCTTCTGGAGCTGAGAGGGCTTCCGCTTTCGCTGCTGATTGATTTTGTGCATCACAATGGAGGAATCTGTGGACCGGCACATCCGTGTGGGGAAAAGTATCTGAGTTTTACGAATACGAAAAGATGGCAGAAATCTCCGGAGTTGATTGAAAAATTTGATTTTATAGAGACTTTCAATGCATGTGAGCCACCACAGTCCAATGAAGGGGCGAAGTATCTTGCTGAAAAATATGGAAAACCGGGAACCGGAGGAAGTGATGCGCATAAGCTGGACTGCGTCGGCATGGGGTATACGGAATTTCCGGTACGGATTGAGACAGAGCTGGATCTGATCCGGCAGATCAGGGAAAAAGGAGAGATCCAGTCCGGTGGGGAGTATTACACGAAGACGACAAAAGACAAAATTGGAAAATTCAATAAACTTCTGATCTTTTCTTTCTGGTTTTATAACCGGGGTGGTGCACTTCTGAAAAAGCACACACGCAAAAAGAAGATCAATAAAGAACAGCCACTTGATGCAATCGATCCAATCGAGATTCCGTATCTGGACAAGATCAAGAGGAAACATTAGTGAGTGGCAAAATTTACTTTTGATACTCACATCATAATTTTAAAGATAAAAAATCCATCTGATTTCTTTTTTTAAAAGAAAACCAGATGGATTTTTTACAACCTGTTATTTTTTGAGAGACATTTCCTTCAGTTTGTTTCTAAGATCTTCAAAGGATTCTTTGTAGTTGCGGCTCTGCATTTTCGGGAAAGCTTTCATGATACGCTTCTGCATATGAGAAGTTGCTTTGACATTTTCCAGGTAGCTTCTGCGAAGAAGAGCAATCCGTTCTTTTACTTCGTCAGAAACATCGGCAAGGGTGTCTGAAATTGCTTCCTGTTTTTCGGAAATAGCAGATTTAAATTCTTCCTGCTTCTCAGATACAGTATCTTTGAACTCTTCCTGTTTTTCCATAGCTGTAATGGTACGCTTGTAGATTGATTCACCAAGCTTGTCGGAAATCTGATGAAGTTCGTCTGCAATGGCCTGCATTTTTTCAAGACGTTTGTTGAGCTTAAGGATACCGGATGCTGTTACATAGAGATCGGCAAGTCCGGCAATCACCAGAATACATACAAGAATGATACCGACAAGGAAAGGAATGTGTGAGAGCAGTGTGTCAATCAGTGGATGGAATACATCTACGATGAAAACACAGAACACTCCCCAGATCAGAGAAAACAAAAGGCACACATATCCATTCAGATTGAGCGGCATATTAGAATAATCCCACCATTTGTTATGGAAAACCTTTTCGAGAATGAACCCGGTCAGCCATTCGATTGCAGTAACAAGAATAGCACTTCCGAGATATAGCAGGAGCAGGTTGGAACGAAGCGGTGTCAGAAAATGAATGACTGCAACCACGCCGAAACCGTATACCGGACAGATCGGGCCATTTAAGAATCCACGGTTGACAAAACGACGTTCTTTAAAAGCGGCAAACGCAACTTCTGTACACCAGCCTAAAAAGGCATATATAAAGAAGCACTGAAATAAATAATATAGATGCTGTGCAGTCATAAAAAACCTCCTTGAGTCTGCTGCAAAAAAATATGTAATCCTTTATATTATATACAGAAAGGAAAGATGTGTAAACGGAAAAATGTGCTATACTGAAAACATGACATGGAAGGAGCTGGTAAAATGCTGGAAGAAATGATGCCAAGATGGGTTCCGACAGAAAATGTAAATGGATTTGAAATCTGTCCCGGACTGTATCGTGATGAGGGTGCGACTGCATTTCAGTCGGCAGTTAATTTTACAGTGCATTCAAAAGGGGCTGTGACATGTGAACTTCTTCTGTTTCACAGAAAGGAACCGGAACCTTATGCGGTGATCCCATTCCCGGAAAACTGCCGGATCGGGGATGTATTTTCCATGATGGTATTCGGACTGGATATTGAAGAATTTGAATATGCGTACAGGCTGGACGGACCGTGGAAACCAAAGGAAGGTCTGCTGTTTGATAAAAAGCATATTTTACTGGATCCGTATGCAAAGGCAGTTACCGGACAGAGTGTATGGGGAAAAGCACTAAATACAGGGGGATATCGTGCCAGAGTAGTCCGGAATAATTTCTTCTGGGGCAGTGAAAAGCCGGATAAGATCCCGATGGAAAAACTGACCATCTATGAGATGCATGTCAGGGGATTCACGAAGATGGACAAAAGTGTCCGTCATCCTGGAACCTTTGCCGGAATCAAAGAAAAAATTCCTTATCTGAAAACACTGGGGATTAATGCGGTGGAGCTAATGCCGATCTTTGAATTTGATGAACTGCAGGGGAGCCGTGAGGTTGATGGAAAGAAACTGATTGATTACTGGGGGTATAATACAGTCAGCTTTTTTGCGCCGAATACGAGCTATGCAGCATCAACGGAATACAACCGGGAAGGAGTAGAATTAAAAGAACTGATCCGGGAACTGCATGATAACCAGATTGAAGTAATCCTGGATGTGGTGTTTAACCATACGGCAGAAGGAAATGAATGCGGACCGTTTATTTCGTTTAAAGGATTTGACAATCAGATTTATTATATGTTGACACCCGATGGAAAATATTATAATTTCAGTGGCTGTGGAAATACTGTGAATTGTAATCATCCGGTGGTGATCAAAATGATCCAGGATTGTCTGCGATACTGGGTGGCAGAGTACCGGGTGGACGGCTTCCGGTTTGATCTTGCCTCGATCCTGGGAAGAAATGAGGATGGGTCACCGATGGAAAATCCACCACTCGTAAAGAATCTTGCCTATGATTCGCTGCTTGCAGACACAAAGCTGATCGCGGAGGCGTGGGATGCCGGCGGACTTTATCAGGTCGGAAGTTTTCCGGCATTCCGCAGATGGTCAGAATGGAACGGAAGATACCGGGATGACGTGCGGGAATATTTAAAAGGGGGACTTTGGGCAGCAGGAGCAGCGCTTCAGAGAATTGCCGGTTCTCCGGACATCTATGATACCAGAATCCGCGGAAAACATGCTTCTGTGAATTTCCTGACCTGCCATGATGGATTTACCCTGTATGATCTTTATTCGTATAACCAGAAGCATAATGAGGCTAATGGATGGGGAAATCTTGATGGAAGTGACGATAACCGGAGCTGGAACTGTGGGGCAGAGGGGGACACCGATCAGGTTATGGTTGTTGAACTGCGCCACCGGATGATGAAAAATGCTTTTGCGGTCCTGCTTTGCAGCAGAGGGACACCGATGTTCCTTGCAGGTGATGAGTTTGGCAATACTCAGTTCGGGAATAATAATGCCTACTGTCAGGATAACGAGATTTCCTGGCTGGACTGGACAAGAAAAGAAAAGTTTCAGGATGTATTTGATTTTTGTGCTTATATGACGGCATTTCGGAAACGGCATCCGTCGATCACAGGAGATGCAGGGGCGAGCAGTCTTGGATTTCCGGAGATCAGCTTTCACGGTGAAGTGCCGTGGAAACTGGATTTTTCCAGACCGGAGATCCGGACGGCGGCAGTCATGTTTGCCGGATATGATAATAAAATGGCAAAAGAAGACTGTGTGTATCTTCTGATGAATCCATACTGGGAAGGTGTCTGGGTAGAACTTCCACAACTTCCGGGCGGATATAGTTGGCATGTGGCGGCAAATACTGGAGATAAAAAGCAGGAAATTTATCAGAATCCGGTACGGATTTCGGAGGAAAGAATTCTTGTGGGACCGAGAAGTGTGATCGTTCTGGAGGCAGATCAACAATAAAATACTATTGACAAGCGGGTACTCTTCCTTTATAGTAAGGGTACTCGTCTTTTATATTCTCTTTTCTGACCTGAAAAGGCAGAAGGAGAAACTTTTATGAAATATATAAAGAATCATTTTGCCGGAATACTAAGTGTGATTCTGGCGGTAGTATCATTGTCGGGCAGCAGTATGCCTGTCGTATCTGCAAACTCAGCAGAGAGAATCGCAAAGAAAGAAACGATTGTAAAACTTGATGAAAAATTAGGAGCAGAGCCGGGAAAAGTGCTTGAGGAGTTAAAAAACCACGAAAAGGACGGTTATTATCTGGGAACGCCTTACAGCGGATATCCTCTGACAGCAGAGAACTGCATGCGTCCGAACGGAGCCTACGGTGGAAATGGGGCAATGAACTGTACCGGGTTTGTCGCTTATGTTCTGGAAAAATGTGGAGCGGATCTGTCAGGAATTGACAAAGGAAGTCTCCGTGGCGGCAAGGTCAATGCGAGCAACTGGTTTCATTGGATGACAGACAATGCCGTGGAATCCTATCATTACAACACCATTGAGGAGCTGCTTGCGGGCGGAAAAGCGCAAAAAGGAGATGTGATCTATTTTGAGCCGGTTTCCTGGGAGGAAGAAGATGCAGACTGCCATATCGGATTTTTCTGGGGAGATAATAGCAACGATAACCGGTTCTGGCATTCGGCATCTATCCCGTCGAGTGGCAATCAGATTTCACAGCTTGTGGCAAAATCCAGATCAACGATATATCTTTTTAAGACAACCCATAACGGAAGCCTGGAGATCATGAAGAGCTCTGCAAGGTCAGAGATTACGGCTGATAATCAGCTCTACTCACTGGAAGGGGCAGAGTATACCGTCTGTAAAAGTGGGACATCCGAGGCAGTCTGCGTAATCCGGACAGACAAGAAAGGATACGGGAAGGCAGAAAATCTGCCGGAGGGTTCCTATGACATCAAAGAGACTAAAGCACCGAAAGGTTATGTACTGGACACAAAGCTGCGGCAGATCACGGTGAATGCCGGACAGACCGTGACCTATGAGTGTCAGGATGAACCGGAAAAGACAAAGGTGGAAATCCTGATCCGGAAGCAGGATGCGGAAACAGGGAAAGGGCAGGCGCAGGCAGGACTTTCTCTTGCGGGAGCAGAATTTCATGTGGCATTTTTTGATAGCATTTTTGACAATCAAAATGAGATCGGTGTGAAGGTGCCGCTCAGGAGTTGGAAGCTGAAGTCGGATGCGGATGGTGTGGTCCGGATGGATGAGGCGCACCTGATCAGCGGGGATCCGTTTTTTGAAAATAACGAGCTTCCGCTTGGAACGATTACGGTATGGGAGATGCATGCGCCGGAAGGGTATCTGGTGGACACCGTTACACATTGTATCAGGACTGGAACGGAGCAAAATGGAAGCTATAAAGCCCTGAAAATATGGAATCCAGTGGAAATAAAGGAAAAGCTCATCCGTGGGGACTTAAAGCTGGTGAAAGCGGCAGATAAAACTTTGAAAAGACTGGCGGATATCCCATTTCGGATCACATCGCAGGCAACTGGGGAGAGCCATGTGATCCTGACGGACAAAAACGGGGAGGCTTCGACCGGTGCGTACTGGAATCCACATACCGTCAACACGAATGAGGGGAAGACAAGTGAAGATGGGATCTGGTTTGGGGAAGGAACTCCGGATAATACAAGAGGAGCGCTTCCTTACGGAACGTATCTGGTGGAAGAACTGTCTTGTAAAAATAATGAAGACCGGATGCTGATTCCTGCGTTTGAGGTGGAAGTAACAAAGGAAATGCGAGTAATTGATCTGGGGACACTGACAAATGATGAACATCCCGTACCGGAGATCGGGACAAGAGCATCTGACCGGGAAACGGGAACGCATAACGGGAAACGGACAGAACAGGTAACGGTCATAGATCAGGTAAAATGGAAAAATCTGGAGATTGGAAAAGAATATGTAGTTAAAGGCACATTAATGGATAAGGAGACCAAAAAGCCGGTTCTTCAGGATGGAAAAGAAGTGACCGCAGAGAAAAAGCTGATCCCGGATACAGATTTCGGAGAAATTCAGATGGAATTTACGTTTGATGCAACGAAGCTTAAAGGAGAACAGGTTGTTGTATTTGAGGAAGTGTATCTGGAGGAAAAGCTGGTTGCAGCGCACGCAGATCTGGAGGACGAAGGACAGAGTGTAACCTATAAAAAGGAAAAGCCGGCAGAAGAGGAAAAACCGGAAAGTCCGGAAAAGCCAAAGGAAACTGAGAAAGCAAAGACGGTTGCAACCGGAGATGGATCTTATGTAAAGATTCTGATATTTCTGATCGGTGTTATTCTGACCGGGGCACTGCTCCTGTGTTTTCTTCTGAGCCGGATGTGTGGACGAAAGTGGAAACGCAGATAAGGATGGCATTGCACTTGAAAGGTTCTTATGCTATAATCGCTAAATAGGAAAATACTTTAGCAGATTGCTGAAGTGAATCAGAAAGAATAAGAAGGGTGGAGAACCATGAATTTACTTTATAAGAGTACAAGAGATGCAGAAAAGACAGTAACAGCTTCCCAGGCAATCTTAAAAGGGCTGGCAGATGACGGCGGATTATTTGTACCGGTTTCGATTCCGAAGCTTCCGGTGTCGCTTGGTGAGCTCAAAGAGATGACCTATCAGGAAATCGCATATACAGTTATGAAGGAATTCCTGACAGACTTTACAGAAGAAGAGCTGAAGAGCTGTATCGCAAAGGCTTACGACAGTAAGTTTGATACCGAAGAGATTGCACCGCTTGCGAAGGTGGAGGATGCTTATTATCTGGAACTGTTCCACGGAGCAACGATCGCATTCAAAGATATGGCACTTTCCATTCTTCCGCACCTTCTGACTACTTCTGCAAAGAAGAATCAGGTGAAGAATGAGATTGTCATTCTGACTGCAACATCCGGGGATACAGGAAAAGCTGCACTTGCAGGATTTGCAGATGTAGAAGGAACCAAGATCATCGTATTCTATCCGAAGAACGGAGTCAGCCGAGTACAGGAGCTGCAGATGGTAACACAGAAAGGAGACAATACTTCTGTTGTTGCGATCCACGGTAACTTTGACAACGCACAGAGCGGTGTGAAGGCAATGTTCGAGAACAAAGAGCTGGAAAAAGAGTTAAATGAAGCAGGCTACCAGTTCTCATCTGCCAACTCCATCAATATCGGACGTCTGGTTCCGCAGGTTGTATATTATGTATATGCTTATGCGAAGCTTCTTCAGAATGAAGAGATTGCGGAAGATGAAGAGATCAATGTAGTTGTACCGACCGGTAACTTTGGAAATATTCTGGCTGCATACTACGCAAAGAATATGGGAATCCCGATTGCAAAGCTGATCTGTGCATCCAATGAGAACAAAGTTCTCTATGACTTTTTCCAGACAGGAACTTATGACCGTAACCGTGAATTTGTTCTTACAACATCTCCGTCCATGGATATTCTGATCTCCAGCAACTTAGAGCGTCTGATCTACAAGATCTCAGGAGAAGATGCAAGAAAAGATACGGATCTTATGACTGAGCTGAAGACAAAGGGAAGTTACGCGATTACAGGTGAGATGAAAGCAAACCTGGCTGATTTTGCGGCAGGATATGCGACAGAAGAGCAGGTCGCAAAGACAATCCATGATATATACGAAGATACCGGTTATGTAATGGATACCCATACGGCGGTAGCTGCAACGGTGTATAAAGCTTACAGAGAAGACAGTAAAGATGACAGAAAGACAGTAATAGCATCCACAGCAAGTCCATACAAATTTGCAGGAAGCGTTATGTCAGCGATCGATCCGAAGTATAAAGGACAGGATGATTTCAAACTGATCGAGGAGCTTCAGAAAGTATCCGGTACAGAGATTCCGAATGCCATCAAAGAGATCATGAATGCCGAGATCCGTCACAATACGGAATGTGATGTGGATCAGATGGAGCAGACCGTTAAGAATATTCTTGGCGTAAAATAGACAGGAGAAGGCAAAAGAATGAACGGAATGGAAGGAATTTTCGGTATCATTGGTATTGGGGCGGGCTTGTACAGCCTGTATGCATGGTTTCAACTTAAATTCAAAGGAATCATCAATACATCAATTCTTGTACCAAAAGATACGAATATAAAGAAGTGTAAGGATAAGGAAGCATACAGGGCAGCAGCAGGACCGAAACTTCTTGTGCTTGCGGTTGTGCTGATCCTGTACGGCGCAGAAGATCTGTATAATACTTACGTGCAGAGTACAGGAAAATTATTCTGGGTGATGTTAGTACTGGTACTTGCGGTACTGGTATGGTTTGCATGGACAGTCAAAAAGCTGAATGCAAAGTATTTTTAAAATCAGATCACAAAATAAAGGAAAAGGGAAGGTGCAGACAAAAAGAGCTGCACCTTCTTATTTCATTTGGCGGAAAAATTTGTTACAATAAAAGTATTGCATGGCAGAGAAAATGTGATGGGGATAAAAGAAAATGTCATGCGAAAGATGAAATGCCGGAAGATTCCGATCCGTTTCAGGATGGAACCGTATTAAAAGAAGCATTTGACAGACTGAATAAATATGTAGTAGGGTAGATGAGATTGGATGGAAAATGTATTTGAGATATTAAAAGATTTACCAAAGCCGGGGGATTACGTTCTTTTGACAGTGGCAAAAGGATCCGCAGCCGGAGAAAAAGCAATTTTGGCAGAGAAAAAAATAATCTGGGAAAGTAAGGAAAACGGTTTCTTTTCAGCACATTTTTCAGAAGCAGGTGACTTGAAAAAATGTGGACTTTATGAAATCAGAGAGCAGCAGGTGTTTTGTGATATAATTGGAGGGCAGGAGCATCTGGTCATTTGTGGCGGTGGCCACGTATCGGTGCCGGTGATCAAAATCGGGATTATGCTTGGATGGAAAGTCACGGTTCTTGAAGATCGTCCGCGGTTTGCCGATCATGCCAGAAATGCGGGTGCAATGGAAGTGATCTGCCAGCCGTTTGAAGATGCCCTGGATCAGATCGAAGGAGACAAGGATACGTATTTTGTTGTACTGACCAGAGGTCACAGATATGATCAGGTTTGTCTGGAGAAGATCGTTGGGAAGGAACATGCTTATATCGGAATGATCGGAAGCCGGCGAAGAAGTGCGATGGTAAAGCAGAATCTGATTGAAAAAGGATGCAGCCAGGAAGTAATCGGCGAGATAAAAAGTCCGATTGGTCTGAACATCGGTGCTGAGACACCGGAGGAGATCGGTGTGGCGATCATGGCAGAGATTATCGAAGTAAAGAATCAGAACAAGAGAGTCTGCGGTTATCCGAAAGACTTGCTGGAAGCAATCCTGGATATCGTTCATCCGGGAAAGAAGATGCTTGCAACGATCATTACAAGAAAGGGTTCTGCACCAAGGAATGTGGGATCCAAGATGCTGATCCTGGAAGACGGCAGCTGTGTTGGAACCATCGGAGGCGGCTGTATGGAGGCAGAGGTTTTAAGAAAAGCGAGAGTCATGATGCATGAAAATAATACAGGACTAAAGACAGAATATGTGGATATGACCGGAGATGATGCGGAGGAAGAAGGCATGGTCTGCGGCGGTACGATCGAGGTGTTACTGGAACCACTCTGGAATTAAGAAAGGATGGAAAAGGCTGTGAGAGATTCTTATGGACGAACAATTGAATATATGAGAATTTCAATCACAGACCGCTGTAATCTGCGATGCAGGTACTGCATGCCGGATGGCGCAAAGTGGATTCCTATGTCAGAAATCCTGACTTATGAGGAGATTGAACGAATCTGCAGGGAGGCTGTCCAGATCGGGATTACCAGGTTTAAGATTACCGGAGGGGAGCCTCTGGTCAGAAAAGGATGCGCAGATCTGATCCGGATGATCCGGCAGATTCCGGGCACAGAAGAAGTAACAATGACGACAAATGGGGTTCTTCTGGGTGAGAATCTGGAAGATCTTCTTGCAGCGGGGCTGGATGCGGTGAATATCAGTCTGGATACACTGATTCCGGAAAAATATCAGGAGATTACCGGGGCAGATGAACTGGAAAGAGTCAGAAAATCCATTTTCATGGCAGAAAAAAGCGAGATCCGGGTAAAAATCAACACGGTCCTGCAAAAAGGAGTCAATGATGAGGAATGGAAAAGTCTGGCAGAGTTGGCGAAAAAGAACAAGCTGGATGTCCGTTTTATTGAATTGATGCCGATTGGACAGGGAAGAGCAGAGAATGGCATTTCCGGTGCCTGGGTGCTTGGAAAACTGAAAGAAGCTTATGGGATAGAAGGAGAGTTTTATCCGTTAGAGGGACGATTTGGGAACGGACCTGCTGTGTATTATCAACTGCCTGGTTTTCAGGGGAAAATCGGTCTGATCAGTGCATTGCATGGAAAATTCTGTGACAGATGTAACCGGATCCGGATGACATCAACCGGAAAGTTAAAAGCGTGTCTGTGCTATGCAGATACTATCTCCGTTTTTGAGGCAGCAAGACACGGATCGGAAGAAGAAATCCGGAAATGTCTCGAACAGGCGATCCGTGGAAAACCGAAGATGCATCATTTTGAGGAGCAGAACTTTATTACAGAACAGAAAAATATGTCACAGATCGGAGGATAAACATAAAAATGGGAAGACTGAAGGGAATCTGCATCAGTGAAAAGAGAGGAACCGAAAAACATGAGGTTCGTGAAGCCATGGTCAAAATGGACTGGGGGATTGAAGGAGATGCGCACGGTGGAAAATGGCATCGTCAGATCAGTCTGCTTTCCGATGAAAAGATTCAGGAATTTCGTGCAAAAGGGGCAGAAGTTGCGTATGGTGCATTTGGTGAAAATCTGATCGTGGAGGGATTTGATTTTCGCGCGCTTCCGGTTGGAACAAGATTTCATATCGGAGATGTGGTACTTGAGATGACACAGATTGGAAAAGAATGCCACAGTCATTGTCAGATTTATAAGAGAATGGGTGACTGCATTATGCCAAGAGAGGGCGTTTTTGCAGAAGTCGTCACCGGAGGTCATATCAAGGTGGGAGATGAAGTTGTCATGGAACAGGTGAAAAGTGACCGTCCATTTTCAGCGGCAGTTATTACTTTAAGTGATAAAGGCTCTGCCGGAGAACGAGAAGACAAAAGCGGACCCATGATTGTCGAAATGTTGAAAGATGCCGGATATGATATTAAAGAAACGATTTTATTACCGGATGAGCAGAAAAAACTGGAAAAAGAGCTGATCAGACTGGCTGATCAGAGACAGCTTAATGTGATCTTCACTACCGGAGGAACAGGATTCTCCGAGCGGGACCGAACACCGGAGGCGACGGTAAATGTCTGTGACCGGATGGCAAACGGAATAGCAGAGGCAATCCGGAATTATTCGATGACGATTACAAAGCGTGCTATGTTCAGCAGAGCTGTATCAGGTATCCGAAAAAAAACGCTGATCATCAATCTCCCGGGAAGTCCCAAAGCAGTACAGGAAGCACTGGAGTTTCTGCTTCCTGAACTTGGACATGGGCTTGGAATCCTCCGGGGAACAGAAGGCGAATGTGCCAGAAAATAAAGAGGTTAAAAATCATGAGTGGATTTACACATTTTAACGAAGATGGTAATGCAGTGATGGTAGATGTGGGGGAAAAGGCTGAGACAAAAAGAGAAGCACTTGCATCAGGGGTGATCCGCATGTCGGAAGAATGCTTTCAGAAAGTAAAGGAAGGCAGCATGAAAAAAGGAGATGTTCTTGGCGTAGCAAGAATTGCCGGGATCATGGGTGCAAAAAAGACAGCAGAACTGATTCCGCTGTGCCATCTGTTAAACCTTACCAAAGTCGAGATTGATTTTGAATATCTGGAAGAAGAGCATGGGATCCGGGCAATCTGCCACACGGCATGTACCGGCAGGACCGGTGTGGAAATGGAAGCACTGACCGGGGTAAATACCGCTCTTCTTACAATCTATGATATGTGCAAGGCGGTTGACCGGGGAATGGAGATCAGAGAAATCCATCTGCTTGAAAAGTCCGGTGGAAAAAGCGGGAAATGGGTACGTTAAACGTATTTTAATTTCTGGTAAAAAAAGTAAATATCTTCAACGATTAACAGTTGAAAAAACACGGCTGATGGTCTATAATAGGCTTTAGAAAACCTGGAATGTTCGAGACTTCCGTATTTTTGAACCTACAATACTTTAAACGGGATTCTTATATCTCTGTAATATGTCAGGCCCTCATTGCGCAGGGGAAGGCAGAAAAGCAGATGCGGTCGCCCACCTAGCGGAGTGCTAGGAGTCAAAAAACGGAAAACGGCATTTCGGGGGACTACAAAAGATAAAGGACAGTTGCGAGAGCAACTGTTTTTTTGGGTTTTCAAAGAAGCGAAAATGTGATAAACTATTTTGAAAAATGAAACTGCCGATAAGATAAATGGAGTTATTATATGATGAAAACGATAAACAAGATTCGGAAAATTACAGGGCAGGTGTCACAAAAGCATGTGGGAGCATACGCGGCCCAGTCTGCTTATTTTTTTGTGCTGAGTATGATCCCGATTATTTTGCTGCTTCTTGCTATCATACAATATACTCCGGTGACAAAAGCAGATGTTATGACTGCAGTGGTAAATTTGTTTCCGGAGACAAATATGCAGGATTTTATGGTTGGCATTGTAAATGAAGTATATAACCAGTCGAAGACGGTCATTCCGATCACCGCGATTGTAGCATTGTGGTCAGCAGGTAAAGGAGTACTTGCGGTTAGTACAGGACTGAACTGTGCATATGAGCTTCGTGAGACACGAAATTATGTATTTTTAAGAATCCGGGCATCCATCTATACGATCCTGTTCATTGCAGCAATTGTGATGGCTCTGGTACTTTCTGTGTTTGGCAATAATATCAGTATTTTTATATATCACAAAATTCCGTTTCTTGCGGAGACGACGGATATGATCATGCGTTTGAGAACGGTGATTTCATTTGTTGTTATGACTGGAATTTCGCTTCTGGTATATCACTTTTTGCCGAACCGGAAGCTTCCGTTCTGGGATTTGATTCTGGGATCTATTTTCTGTTCTCTGGGATGGCTGGTGATCTCGTTTGTTTTTTCAATGTATCTGACAATCTTCAAAGGATTTTCCGGTCTGTACGGAAGTATGACGGCGATCATTCTTGTGATGCTGTGGCTGTATTTCTGTATGTATGTGATGCTGCTGGGAGGGCTTATTAACTGTATCTGGGTAGATGCAAAGCGGGATATCCTGGAAAAGGATTAGTTCTGCAAAAAGCAGCATCCAGGTTCCGGAATATGATTTTGCGTAGATAAACGGTGAATCTATCAGATAAAACCGCTTGACATAAAA
This sequence comes from Coprococcus sp. AF102-57, assembly GCF_027686195.1. Taxonomy (NCBI): domain Bacteria; kingdom Bacillati; phylum Bacillota; class Clostridia; order Lachnospirales; family Lachnospiraceae; genus Coprococcus; species Coprococcus sp. AF102-57. The sequence continues at coordinate 55,263 of NZ_JAQCSY010000003.1, forward strand.
AAATCATATGTTACAATAATTAAGTATATGACATATCATAAAAGCAATGACCGTGTAAGTAGTGAACTGTTTTCCGACAGAGAAGGAGAATCCCCGGCTGTAAGTTCTCCCCGGTTCAGGCAGGAAACGAATTTCCCATGTGAGCTGCGTTTTTGAAAATAAAGTAGAAAACGACGTCCCTGCACGTTACGCAGTCCGAGTGCCTGTTATTCAAATAGCAGGAAACAGGGTGGTACCGCGATTTATCTCGTCCCTTTTTAGGGGCGATTTTTTTATATATTAGGAAAGTGTTCTTTCCTAATATATAAAAACGCTCCGCGAGGATGTGCACTGCGGCGTATAAGGAAGATGTCACAAGCGATCGCCGCAGGTGCCAGAATGTGCCAAAGCACATTCTTTTTTCTTCCACAGGAAATTTTATTTCCTGTTATAGTCGCAAATGAATAGCCAAAACAAGTTTTAAGGAGGATATCATGAAAGAAAGACTTGAGAGCATCAAACAGGAAGCCATTAAGCAGATCCAGGCTTCTGATGTACCGGAGAAATTAAATGATGTACGTGTCAAATTCCTTGGTAAAAAAGGAGAACTGACAGCCGTATTAAAAGGAATGAAAGATGTAGCTCCGGAAGAACGTCCGAAGGTAGGACAGCTTGTGAATGAGACAAGAGCTGCTATCGAAGAACTTCTTGATGAGACAAAGAAGAAAATGGATGCTGCAATCCGTGAAGAAAAATTAAAACAGGAAGTTATTGACGTAACACTTCCTTCCAAGAAAAATACAGTAGGTCATCGTCATCCGAATACGATCGCTCTGGAAGAAGTAGAGCGTATCTTCATCGGTATGGGATACGAAGTTGTGGAAGGACCGGAAGTAGAATATGACCTTTACAACTTTGAAAAACTGAATATTCCTGCAGATCATCCGGCAAAAGATGAACAGGATACATTCTATATCAACAAAGACATCGTGCTTCGTACCCAGACATCACCGGTTCAGGCACGTGTGATGGAACAGGGCAAGCTCCCGATCCGTATGATCGCACCGGGACGAGTATTCCGTTCTGACGAAGTGGATGCAACCCATTCACCATCCTTCCATCAGATCGAAGGACTGGTAATCGATAAAAATATTTCCTTTGCTGACTTAAAGGGAACTCTGGAAGTATTTGCAAAAGAACTTTTCGGACCGGATACCAAGACAAAATTCCGTCCGCATCATTTCCCATTCACAGAGCCAAGTGCAGAAGTAGACGTATCATGCTTCAAGTGTGGCGGAAAAGGCTGCCGTTTCTGTAAAGGATCAGGATGGATTGAAATCCTCGGCTGTGGTATGGTTCACCCACACGTACTCGAAATGTGCGGAATCGATCCGGAAGAATACACTGGATTTGCATTCGGAGTAGGACTTGAAAGGATCGCCCTTCTCAAATACGAGATCGACGACATGCGCCTCCTCTACGAGAACGATATCAGATTCTTAAAGCAATTCTAGTGAGCACACAATGAAAGGAAGCACGAGCGAAGCGAGTATTTACTTTCATGTGCGAACGGTATGACAAAATCAAAGAGCAGCGCGGAGAGCTGCTGGATTTTGGAGTCTGAATAAGGGAAATTTATAAACAAATCAGAAGGAGATATAAAATGGATACTTCATTATCATGGATTAAAGCGTATGTTCCGGAACTTGACGTAACAGCGCAGGAATATACAGATGCAATGACTCTTTCCGGAACAAAGGTAGAAGGTTTTACAAAGCTGGATGCTGATCTGGATAAGATCGTAGTAGGACAGATTGAGAAAATTGAGAAACATCCGGACGCAGATAAACTGATCATCTGTCAGGTAAATGTAGGAACAGAGACCGTACAGATTGTTACAGGTGCTCCGAACGTAAAAGAAGGAGACAAGGTACCGGTTGTTCTGGATGGCGGACGCGTTGCGGGCGGACATGAGCCTGGACAGAGAGTAGAAGGCGGAATCAAGATCAAAAAAGGAAAACTCCGTGGAGTCGACAGCTACGGAATGATGTGTTCCATCGAAGAACTTGGTTCAGACAGAAATATGTACCCGGAAGCACCGGAATATGGAATCTACATTTTTGATGATGACGCAGTTGTCGGAGAAAGTGCAGTAAAGGCACTCGGACTGGATGATGTCGTATTTGAATACGAGATCACCTCCAACCGTGTAGACTGCTTCAGCGTGATTGGTATCGCAAGAGAAGTTGCAGCTACATTCCGCAAAGAATTCAAGCCACCGGTTGTAACATCAACCGGAAATGATGAAGATGTCAATGATTACATCAAAGTAAAAGTAGAAAATACAGACCTTTGCCCACGTTACTGTGCAAGAGTCGTAAAAAATATCAAGATCGGACCTTCACCGAAATGGATGCAGAGAAGACTTTCTTCCGTAGGAATCCGTCCGATCAACAACCTTGTTGATATCACAAACTATGTAATGGAAGAATACGGACAGCCAATGCATGCTTATGATCTGGATACCATCGCAGGTCATCAGATCATCGTCCGCAATGCCCATAAAGGAGAAAAATTCGTAACACTGGATGGTCAGGAAAGAGAAATGGATGATTCTGTTCTTATGATCTGTGATGGCGAAAAAGCGGTAGGTATTGCCGGAATCATGGGTGGCGAAAATTCCATGATCACTGACAATGTACAGACCATGTTATTTGAAGCTGCATGCTTCGATGGAACCAACATCCGTAAATCCAGCAAGAAAGTCGGACTTCGTACCGATGCATCCGGTAAATTTGAAAAGGGACTGGATCCGAATAATGCAGAGGATGCAATCAACCGTGCCTGCCAGCTGATCGAAGAAATGGGAGCCGGTGAAGTTGTCGGAGGAATGGTTGATGTATACAGCAAGAAAAAAGAACCTGTACGTGTACCATTTGATGCCGACAAGATCAATGCACTTCTCGGAACAGACATCCCGGAAGAAGATATGATCAAATATTTTGAAAAGATCGACCTGGAATATGATGCAGAAGCAAAAGAAGTGATCGCACCAACCTTCCGTCATGACTTATTCCGTATCGCCGATCTTGCGGAAGAAGTAGCAAGATTCTACGGATATGATAATATCCCGACTACACTGCCTACAGGTGAAGCTACAACTGGTAAGCTTTCTTTCAAGCTTCGTGTGGAAGAAGTAGCAAGAAATATTGCAGAATTCTGTGGATTCAGCCAGGGAATGACTTATTCATTTGAAAGTCCGAAGGTATTTGACAAGCTCCTTCTCGACAAGGATGATCCGATGCGTCAGGCAATCCAGATCATGAACCCGCTTGGAGAAGATTACAGTGTCATGCGTACAACATCTCTGAATGGTATGCTGACATCTCTTGCAACAAACTACAACAGAAGAAATAAAAATGTCCGTCTGTACGAGCTTGGAAATATTTATCTTCCAAAGGCACTTCCACTGACAGAACTGCCGGACGAAAGAATGCAGTTTACACTTGGAATGTACGGAGATGGAGACTTCTTCAGTATGAAAGGTGTTGTAGAAGAGTTCTTTGAAAAAGTCGGACTTCATAAGAAAGAAACTTATGATCCAAATGCAGGAAAGAACTTCCTTCATCCGGGACGTCAGGCAAACATCGTTTACGATGGAAAGGTTGTCGGATACATGGGTGAGGTTCATCCGGAAGTTGCTGATATCTATGGAATCGGTGAAAGAGCATACGTTGCTGTCATCGATATGCCACAGATTACAGAGCTTGCAACATTTGATAGAAAATACGAAGGAATTGCAAAATACCCGGCAGTCAGCCGTGATATCAGTATGGTAATGCCAAAATCCATCCTGGTAGGACAGGTTGAAGAAGTGATCGAGAACAAGGGTGGCGCTTATCTGGAAAGCTATAAGCTGTTCGATATTTATGAAGGCGCTCAGATCAAGGCAGGCTTCAAGTCTGTTGCTTACTCTATCACATTCCGTGCAAAAGATAAGACTCTGGAAGAAGCTGACATTTCAGCTGCTATGAACCGTATCTTAAAGGCACTGGAGGAAATGGGTATCGAGCTTCGTAAGTAGGCGAAAAGAGGTCAGAAGAATGAAACGACAGGATTTTTATTTTGATTTACCGGAAGAGCTGATCGCGCAGGATCCGCTTGAAGACAGATCCAGTTCCAGACTGCTTGTTCTTGATAAAAAAACCGGTGCAACCAGTCATCACATTTTCCGTGAGATCAAAGATTATCTCAAACCGGGAGACTGCCTTGTGATCAATGATACCAAGGTTATCCCGGCAAGGCTGATCGGTGAAAAAGAAGGAACCGGCGGAAAAGTCGAAGTTCTTCTTTTGAAACGAAAAGGAAATGATGTCTGGGAAACACTTGTAAAACCAGGAAAGAAGATGAAACCCGGAGCAAGAGTCAGCTTCGGGGACGGTCTTCTGAAAGGAGAAGTTCTGGAGGTCGTAGAGGAAGGAAACCGTCTGATCCATTTTGAATACGAAGGAATTTTTGAAGAGATTCTGGATCAGCTTGGACAGATGCCGCTTCCGCCTTACATCACTCACCAGCTGGAGGACAAGAATCGTTACCAGACCGTGTATGCAAAGCATTCCGGATCTGCGGCTGCTCCGACGGCAGGACTGCATTTTACACCGGAGCTTCTGGAAGAAATCAAAGCAGAAGGTGTGGAGATTGCGCATGTAACGCTTCATGTCGGACTTGGAACTTTCCGTCCGGTAAAAGCGGATGATATTCTGGATCACCATATGCATTCGGAATTCTACCGGATCGAGGCATCTGAGGCAGAAAAGATCAACCGTGCAAAAGAGAGCGGACACCGGGTGATCTGCGTCGGAACGACAAGCTGCCGGACCGTAGAATCTGCGGCTGATGAAAACGGAAAGTTAAAAGAGTGCAGTGGATGGACAGAGATTTTCATCTATCCGGGCTATAAATTCAAGGTACTGGACTGCCTGATCACGAACTTCCATTTACCGGAGTCAACGCTGATCATGCTGGTAAGTGCGCTTGCCGGAAGAGAGCATGTGCTTGCGGCATATGAAGAAGCAGTTAAAGAGAGATATCGATTCTTCAGCTTTGGGGATGCGATGTTTATAGAATAGACGCAGAATCTGACAAATGTGAGGTTATGTCAGGGAACAGGAAATCATAAGATATTAACCGGAGAACGGGATTGTTCAAGTCATGTACAACTTTGAAAAATCTTGTTCTCCGTTTTTTGTATAGGTTGGAAACGATTGAGTTTAAAAATCTTATTGAATGAATGTCTATAGAGAATGTTGTTTTATCCGGCTGAGATAAACAGAACAGATTTGCCGATTCTGCAAAAATATAGTAAGATGGTGTAAGTGCCAAAAGCATGATAACTTTGGGAAATAAAGTCAGGTGGATATTCGTAATTTGTTTTGCTTTTTGATTTGGTTAAAAAGCGGACAGAAATGCATTGAGAATTGAGGAGTAGCAGAAAATGGGCATATTTGAGGAGGCAGCAATTTTCCGGGGCGTCACGAAGGAGGACGCCAGACAGATGCTGAACTGTCTGAATCCGGTAGAAAAGACTTATAAAAAAGATGAAATCATTTACCATGCCGGGGATGAGGTTACTTCGATGGGCGTGGTTCTTGCCGGCAGCGTGTTCATTGAGAATGATGATATCTGGGGGAATCACAGCATTCTGGACCGGGCTGGAAGAGGTGAGATTTTTGCAGAAACATATGCAGCGATTCCTGGGCAGAAGCTGATGGTCAATGTAGTTGCGGCAGAAGAGGCAAGAATTTTGTTTCTTGATGTGGGAAGGATACTGAAAGTCTGTTCCAATTCGTGTGTGTTTCATCATACGTTAATTGAAAATCTGCTGAAGCTTTCCGCAGAGAAGAATCTCCGTCTGTCGAAACGGATTTTTTATATTTCATCAAAATCAATCCGGGGAAGACTGCTGTCGTATCTATCTTATCAGGCTATGGAAAACGGAAAGAAAGAATTTGACATCCCGTTCAACCGGCAGCAGCTTGCAGATTATCTGAATGTAGACAGGTCTGCGATGTCAAATGAGCTTGGGAAGATGCAGAAAGATAGGCTGATCGAAGTAGACAGGAAACATTTCCGTATTCTTGGCGAAACGGAAATATAAATGGATAAATAATGGAAATAAAACGGATACAGCAGTGAGAAACTGTATGTAGGTTAGGATAAAAGAAAACCATTGCAGGAGAGATGTGATTTCATCAGATCCTGTAATGGTTTTTTGTATACGATGAGTCAAGTATAAATTTGTGGAAGTTATCTTTCCAGTCCGTGTATCCAGTCTGACTTTAGGAAATAAATCAGAAAAGCAATGGAACTGAGCGCCCAGGTCATCGGGTAAGCCCAGAAGATCATCTGAATGGACGGGATGAATTTTAAAATGATCACGATATAAGAAACGCGGATCAGACACCAGCATACCAGCATAACATACATCGGGACTGTGGATTTACCGGCTCCGCGCATGATTCCTGCCATACAGTGTGAAAAAGCAAGCAGGAAGTAGAAAAAGGTATCCGTATGAGCCTGCATGGTTCCGTAGCGGATAACCTCTGCGGTGGAACTGAAAGCAGATAGAAGCTGTGGAGCGGTAAAATGCACGCAGATACCGAGTAGCTCAGAGATCGTAAGGGAACAGATCACACCGAATACAGCGCCCTTTTTAGCACGCTCATATTCTTTTGCTCCCAGATTCTGACTGATAAAAGTAGTAAGTGCCAGTGCAAAACAGGTGATCGGAAGGAATCCAAATCCCTGGATCTTCATATAAGAACCACATCCGGCAACCGCCATTTCCCCAAACTGGTTGATATTTGCCTGGACGAATACATTTGCCAGGGAAATGATCGAGTTCTGGAGTCCTGCGGGCAGACCATAAGAAATGATCTGGCGGAGCATATAGGAATCCAGATTGATCCGGTTCAGATGAAGCCGAAACTCCTCCGGACTGCGAAGCAGCTGCACCATACAGAGGATAGCACTTAAAAACTGTGAAATGACAGTTGCAAAAGCGGCAGCACCTACACCAAATCCAAGACCTGCGATCAGTACAAGGTCAAGAATGATATTCGTTACCGAAGAAACGATTAAGTAGATCAGAGGATGGGTACTGTCACCGACGGACTGCAGAATGCCGACAAAGAAGTTGTACATGACAAAGGCAAGTGAGCCGGTAAAGTAGATCCGGAAATAAGTAATCGAGTTTGGAAGTACCGCCTCCGGTGTTCCCATAAGTACCAGGATCTGTGGTGCGGCAATGATACCGACGATGGTAAGGATCACGCCGCAGATCAGTCCGAAACCAACGGTTGTATGGATGGATTTCTGTAGATTCGCAATGTCTCTGGCACCGTAATATTTGGCAACGATGACACCGGATCCGATGGCGATTCCATTAAAAAGACCGACCATAAGAAAGATCAGATTACCGGAAGAGCTGACAGCGGCAAGCGCAGAGCTTCCAAGAAAATTTCCAACGATCAGAGAGTCGGCGGTGTTATATAGCTGCTGAAAAAGGTTTCCCCAGAAAAGCGGGATCGCAAAAGCAACGATACGCTTCCAGATGGAGCCTTCGGTCATCAGTTTGGCTGAAGATTTTGACATAGAATATTTCCCTCGTTTCTTAAGTCATTACTTTTAAGTATAAGGTGCGGCAGAGGGAAAGTCAATGAAAATGAGGTTCGGTAAAAATGCATGTTATCCTTCATGAAAACGCGAAAGAAACTGTTTTGTTCTCTCTTCACTTGGATTTTCAAACACCTGACGCGGATCACCCTGTTCAACGATGCGTCCGTCGTCCATAAAGATCACATGATCGGCAACGTCGCGTGCAAATGCCATCTCATGGGTTACAATGATCATCGTCGTATTCTGGTCGGCAAGCTCGCGGATAACTTTTAATACTTCTCCGGTCAGTTCCGGATCCAGTGCAGAAGTCGGTTCATCAAAACAGAGGATGTCCGGTTGCAGGGCAAGTGCCCTTGCAATAGCAACTCGCTGGCATTGTCCGCCGGAAAGCTGATGCGGATAATTGTCCATCCGGTTATCCAACCCCATCTGTGTCAGAAGAACCTTTGCCTGTACCTCGATGGCGGTCAGGATTTCACGTTTTCTTTCTTTAAAATCCGGCTGCTCTGCGGCGAGAAGCTTTTTGGCAAGCATTACATTTTCCAGAGCGGTATACTGCGGAAACAGATTAAAGTTCTGGAACACCAGACCAAAATGCAGTCGTTTTTTACGGATCACGGATTCCTGAGTGGTTTCCGGGACAGAGGCATCAAAAAGTGTTTCGCCATTTACCCGGATAATTCCGTTATCCGGATGTTCCAGAAAGTTCAGGCAGCGGAGAAGCGTTGTCTTTCCACTTCCGGAAGATCCGATGATGGAAACAGCCTGTCCTTTTTCCAGGTTAAATCCAACGTCTTTTAAGACAGAAGTCTTATTAAAAGATTTACTGATATGTTCTACTTCTAAGATTGGCATAAATATGAATTCTCCTTATCTGAAATATTCCAGTTTCTTTTCAAGGCGTCCGAGAAGAACGGTCAGGATACCATTGAAAATAAGATAATAAACAGCGGTAAAGAACAGCGGCCAGATGGCACCGGAGATGCCATGTGAGCCTTTCATAAATGCCTGTCCTGCCCAGATGATCTCCTGCAGCGCGATAATACGTGCAAGAGAAGTATCTTTTACCAGGGTGATGATCTCATTTGACATCGGTGGTACGATGCGTTTGATCATCTGAAGGAGTGTGATCTTGAAAAAGATCTGATGCTTTGTCATGCCAAGTACAAGACCGGCTTCTTTCTGACCTTCCGGAACACCCTGGATTCCACCGCGGTAGATTTCTGAAAAATAGCAGGCGTAATTGATGATAAAAGATACGGCTGCTGCAAGGAAGCGCCCTGCTTCACCACCACCCCAAATCGGGTTATGTAAGACCAGCCCGGGGAAATAGTAGATGATCAGAAGCTGGATCATCAGCGGGGTACCACGGATCACCCAGACGGTCAGTCTCGCAAGCCAGCTAAGAGGCTTGAAATGAGACATGGAACCAAAGGCAATGACCAGTCCGAGAGGAAGGGCACCGACCAGCGTCACAATAAATAATTTTAAAGTTTGTAAAAAGCCGACATTCAGTGCGGACACTACGACCGGCATTTGTTTCATAATCAGATCCATAAAAAGTTCCTGCCTTAAATATTATTTCTGCTCAATGATGGCATCCTGAACCCCATAGGTTTCAGCGCATTTCTTCATAGAACCATCATTGTAGCTTGTCTTGAAGAATTCGTTCAGTTTGTCTGCAAGGTCGGAACCTTTGCGGAATCCAACTCCATATTTTTCGGTAGTAAGCTCAACTGTATGAGTCAGATTTTCGTATCCGGTACCTTTTCCGACCATGGCACCGGCCATCAGAAGGTCGATGACTGCTGCATCAGAGGTTCCGGCTGCAACTTCCATCAGGGCATCAGACTGTGAAGAAACCGCAGTGTAGTCATATCCTTCTCCGTTTACAGCTTCTTCTCCGGCACTTCCGGATTCAACTGCAAAAGAAAGATCCTTCAGACTGTCTTTGTCCTGATATTTGTCTGCTTTATCAGAAGGAACAACGACAACCTGTGCATTGTTGCAGTAAGCGGCTGTGCAAGCCATTGCGCTTGTAACCTCATCTATCAGTGTCATACCATTCCATACACAGTCGATTGTCTTTCCGTCAAGTTCCATGACTTTATTGTCCCAGTCAATCTCTACAAATTCGGCATCTACGCCAAGGCTTTTTGCAAATGCTTTTGCCATGTCGGCATCAAAACCAATCCATTCATCCTTATCATTTTTGTAATCCATTGGCTCAAAATCGGTGATTCCGACTACAAGAGTTCCTTTATCCTGAACATATTCTATATCACTTTTAGATGAGCTTTTTGAGCTGTCGGATTTCTTGGTGTCAGAGGAAGAACCTCCGCATGCTGCAAGGGATAATACCATTGCTGAAGTAAGTGCAAGTGCTGTTATTTTTTTCATAATAATCTCTCCTCATATAATTTCAAAAAATGTCACGTCACTATATTATCAATCTACCACGCTAAAGTCAACCAAAACTTGCTATTTACTTTCTTTTTTGATAAAGATACAATAAGAAATACAGAAATTACTGTAGAAAGAGTAAAACAGAGGAATATAAATATATGGGAACAAATGAGATTATTGTTCACCATGCGACGGAGAATAACCTGAAAAATGTATCTATCCGGATACCAAAGCATCAGATCACAGTATTTACCGGAGTATCAGGTTCCGGGAAATCTTCGCTGGTTCTGGATACTCTTGCGGCGCAGTCGCGCAGGGAGTTAAACGATACTTTTCCAAGCTTTGTACAGCAGTATCTTCCAAAATACGGAAGACCGCATGTGGAACGGATCGAGAATCTTCCGGCAGCAATTGTGATCAATCAGAAAAAGCCGGCTCCGAATCAGCGATCAACAGTTGGGACCTATACGGATACCTACGCACTTCTCAGACTTTTATTTTCAAGAGTGGGACAGCCTTTTGTCGGTTATTCGGACAGTTTTTCTTTCAATCATCCACAGGGGTGCTGTCCAAGATGTAACGGACTTGGGGAAGTGACAGATCTGGATGTACACAAGCTGGTAGATTTTGATAAATGTCTGAATGATGCCGGAGTGATCCATTATGTGGCATTTGAGCCGGGGCAGTGGAGATGGATCCGTTATGCAAACAGCGGATTGTTTGATCTGGATAAGAAGATTAAAGACTATTCCGAAGAAGAACTGGAACTGTTTTTGTATTCACCGCAGATACGTCTTAAGAATCCACCGGAAGGATGGCCGAAAACTGCGAAATACGAAGGTCTTGTGCATCGGATGTACCGCAGTGTCCTAAATTCGGAAGAAGGAAAACTTCACAGGGAGTTATTGGATCCGATCACCAGTCATGGAGTTTGTCCGGAGTGTAATGGGGCAAGATTGAATCAGAAGGTGTTGTCCTGCAAAATTGACGGGAAAAATATTGCAGATGTAATAAAACTTCCATTATCCGAGCTGCGTGCGTGGATTGACCAAATAGAAGATCCGCTTGCAAAAGATATTCAGGATACACTGCATACCAAACTGTCTGCACTTATAGATATCGGACTGGGATATCTGTCTCTGGACAGAGGGTTATCTACTTTATCTGGTGGAGAAATCCAGAGATGCAAGATTGCAAAATGTCTGAATTCCTCGCTTTCTGATTTGTTGTATATTCTGGATGAACCGAGTGCAGGGCTTCATAATCATGATATTGAGCGGATGCGCCGTGCACTGGAAAAATTGAGAGATGGTGGAAATACGGTTGTTCTGGTGGAGCATCACCGGAAAATGATCGAGATGGCCGATCACATTGTGGAAATGGGTCCGGAACCGGGAATGGCCGGTGGAAGAGTTTTATTTGAAGGCAGTTATAAGGAACTTTTAAAGAGTGATACGCCGACCGGAGAAGAGATGCGGCTTACTACTTCTCTAAAAGCAAAGGCAAGGGAAGCGAAAGGAATATGGCGGATGGAGCATATCCATCTTCACAATCTGAAGGACATTACCATCGAATTTCCAATAGGAAATCTGGTTGTGATCGCTGGTGTTGCCGGATCCGGAAAAAGTTCTCTGATGGAAAGCTTTTACCGCAGTATGGGAGAGGATGTGGTGTTTGTAAGCCAGCGCGCTGCAGGTGCAAGTCTCAGATCCACTCCGGCGACCTATCTGGGAGTCGCAGATGAAATCCGGAAAATATTTGCAAAGCGGTGCGGTCAGAAGGCATCTTTGTTTTCTTTTAACGGCGCAGGAAAGTGTCCGGCATGTAAGGGAAAAGGAGTGATCGTATCGGATATGGCATTTATGGATGACATCGAGACGAGCTGTGATGTGTGTAAAGGACTTCGGTATTCAAAAGAAGTTTTGCAATACGAAGTAGATGGAAAGAATATTGCGGAAGTGATGGATTTGACTGTTGCACAGGCAGGGGAATTCTTTAGGGGGACAAAGATCAGCGAAGCGCTGGAGCCTCTGGAAAAAGTAGGACTTTCTTATCTGCACCTGAATCAGGCACTTTCTACTTTATCCGGCGGAGAGTTGCAGCGAATGAAGTTTGCTTCCTATCTCGGAAGTAAAGACCGTATTTTCATTCTTGATGAGCCGACAAACGGATTGCATATCAAGAATGTCCGGAGTCTGTTAAAGCTTCTGAATCAGATGGTGGATGAAGGGAATTCCATTTTTGTTATCGAACATAATATAGAATTTATCAAATCCGCTGATTATGTGGTAGAATTAGGACCAGAAGGCGGAGATGCCGGAGGAAGACTGCTGTTTGCCGGTACACCGTCTGAGATGAAAATGAGTGAGAAATCTGTCACGGCAGAATATTTATGATGTGAGTGTCAAAAGCAAATTTTGCCACTCACTGATGTAACCGGATTGCTCCATTGCTACGCAATCCCCCTATTTATAATTATGAAAGATTTACAGAAACAGAAATATTTACCAAAAAGATAGAAGAAAAGGAGACGAACGTTATGAAACTAATGATTGCATCAGATATTCACGGATCCGCATATTATTGTCTGGAAATGCTGGATGCGATGAAAAAAGAATGTCCGGACAGACTGTTACTTCTGGGCGACATCCTGTATCATGGACCAAGAAATGATCTTCCGCTGGAATACGAACCCAAAAAGGTAATTAAAATGTTAAATGAAGTTAAAGAGAAATTATTCTGTGTACGCGGAAACTGTGACACAGAGGTAGACCAGATGGTACTGGATTTTCCGATCATGGCAGATTATGCAGTGATCCCGTGCGGCAACAGGATCATTTACGCCACTCACGGACACCATCATAACGTCATGACCCCAATCCCAATGCAGCCAGGAGATATTCTCCTTCATGGTCACACCCACGTACCGGCCTGGGAACCATTCGGAAATGAGAACCTCTACCTCAATCCAGGTTCTGTTTCCATCCCAAAAGAAAACAGCGCCCACAGCTACATGATTCTGGAAGACGGTATCGCGAAATGGAAAAACCTATACGGCGAAGTTTACCACGAACTGATGCTGTAGTTATTTTACTAAAGAACAAGAAAATATTGAACAAAATAAAACCCCATAAATTGTCGACATTCGCCAATGTACATCCGACAATTTATGTAATAAAATGAAACTAAGAAAAGCAAAGGAGAACCTAACAACATGAGAGCTTACGAAAGATTTTTAAACTACGTTCCGGTATGGACAACCAGTGATGAGACAAGCGATACTGTCCCGTCAGCAGACAGAGAGCTGGTACTGGCAAGAATGCTTGTAGAAGAGATGAAAGGTCTTGGAATCGCAGATGCAAGAGTGGACGACAAAGGATATGTATATGGACACATCCCTGCAACTCCTGGATGCGAAGACAAGCCGTCGCTTGGTCTGGTTGCGCATATGGACACTGTGGCAGATGCATCGGGCGAAAATATAAAGCCACAAATCATTGAGAATTATGACGGGAAGGACGTTGTCCTGAAAGGTTCCGGAGATATTCTGAAAGTAGATGAGTTCCCGTACCTTGCAGAATTAAAGGGCAGAACTCTGATCACAACTGACGGAACCACACTTCTTGGGGCAGATGACAAGGCGGGTATCGCAGAGATTCTTACCGTGGCAGAAGAGATCATCAAAGAAGGACTTCCGCATGGAAAGATCTGCATCGGATTTACACCGGATGAAGAGATTGCAAGAGGAGCAAAGCATTTTGATGTAGAAGGTTTTGGTGCTGACTATGCTTACACTTTGGACGGTGATGAGGAAGGCGAGATTCAATTCGAGAACTTCAATGCATCTACTGCATTTATCACCATTCACGGTGTCAGCGTACATACGGGATCAGCAAAAGACGTGATGGTTAATTCACAGACCATTGCGACCGAGATCCACCAGATGCTTCCGGTAAATGAAAGACCGGAGACAACCGAAGGATATGAAGGATTCTATCATCTGGTCAGCGTGCAGGGAAATGTGACAACGACTAAGATGAAATATTTTATCCGTGATTTTGATCGCAGATCTTTTGACGCAAGAGCACAGAAACTTCGTGATATCGCAGAAGAGATGAATAAAAAGTACGGCGAAGGAAAAGTGGAAGTTGAGATTGTGGAATCTTATTACAACATGCGCGAAAAGATTGAACCGTGCATGCAGTTGATCGATTACGCAAAAGCAGCGATTGAGCATGCAGGTATTACACCAATCGTGTCACCGGTCCGTGGGGGAACAGATGGTGCAAGACTCAGCTTCAAAGGACTTCCGTGTCCGAATCTTGGAACGGGCGGACATGCATTCCATGGCGTATTTGAGCATATCACAGTAGAAGGAATGGATAAAGCAGTCCTTATTGTAAAAGACATCATTAGACAGTTTGCAGAATAAAGGGAAATTTAATAGAATTAAAGGAAATGTATGAAAATACGAGAGAGGTAAAATTATGTCTGATAATAAGAAAATCACAGTGGTGACGCTGGCATTTATGGCATTTTCAACAGTATGGGGATTTGGAAATGTATTGAACGGATTCATCTATTTTAACGGAATTCAGGTAATACTAAGCTGGGTTATGATGTTTGTGCTGTATTTTATTCCGTATTCACTGATGGTTGGGGAACTGGGATCGGCTTTTAAAAACAGCGGTGGCGGTGTAAACTCATGGGTTTACGATACAATAGGTCCGAAGGTAGCCTATTATGCAGGCTGGACCTACTGGGCATGCCATATTACGTACATTGCCAGCAAAGGAAGCGGAAGCCTGAAAGCCCTCAGCTGGGCAGTATTCCGTAACGCAGAGACTTATGATACATTCCCGACGATTGGCGTACAGATGGCAACACTGGGGGTATTCCTGATCGGATGTTTCATTGCGAGTAAAGGAATGAATCCGCTGAAAAAGCTGCTTTCTCTTGCCGGGACCAGTATGTTTGTAATGTCGATTTTATATATTATCATGATGCTTGCAGCACCGGCGATCAATCCTGGCGCAGACTATGTAACGATTGATTTCAGCCTGAAGAATCTGATTCCGAACTTTAATATCGGATATTTTTCATCGCTTTCAATCCTTGTATTTGCAGTCGGAGGATGTGAAAAAATTTCGCCTTATGTAAATAAAGTAGAAAATCCAAGCAAAGGCTTCCCGAAAGGAATCATTGCAATGACTGCTATGGTACTGGTATGCGCAATGCTGGGAACGATCGCGATGGGAAGAATGTTTGACCCGGTGGTAATTAACGCCAGTGAAGAATCTTTTAATTCTTATGCGGCAAATGGTTCTTACTGGGCATTCCAGAAACTGGGTGAGTACTATCACATTGGAGATACTTTCCTGATCATCTATGCACTCTGTAACCTGATCGGACAGTTTTCAATTCTGATCCTGAGTATCGATGCACCGCTGCGTATGCTTCTGGATAACGAAAAAACGGCACAGTATATTCCTTCAGGGCTTCGTAAAAAGAATAAATATGGTGCGTATTCCAATGGTATTAAACTGGTTTTGGTGCTTGCAGGGGCAATCATCGTAGTGCAGACCTTCCTTCCGGGAGCAGCAGCGGTTCTCCAGCAGCTTACCAGGCTGAATTCCGTATGTATGCCGCTTCGTTATACCTGGGTATTTGTGGCTTACATTGCGCTTCGTAAGGCATATGACCGGATTCCGGCAGAATACCGTTTTGTGAAAAATCAGAAGATCGCATACTTCTTCGGAGGATGGTGTTTATTTGTGACACTGATCTGTTGTATAATGGGAATGTATAACAAAGATCCATTTACCTTTGCAATGAATGTGATCACACCGGTAGTGCTGACTGCACTTGGAATTATCATGCCGAAGCTTGCCGAACGTGAACGTGCAAAAGAATCTGGAAAATAAAGGGCTGAAATGCCAGGAGGAACATTATGGATAACCAGACAATTAAAGAACTCACATCATTTATAAAGAACTCGCCGACTGCTTTCCATGCAGTAAAATCAATCCGGGATATTCTTACAAAAGAAGGATTTCAGGAGCTGAAAGAATCGGAAAAATGGAAAATAGAAAAAGGCGGAAAATATTATGTAACTCGCAACCATTCCAGCATTCTTGCATTTAAAATCGGAAATCAACTGGATGAGTACAGCTTTCATGTAACTGCGTCCCACAGTGACTCACCGACCTTTAAGATCAAAGAGAATGCAGAGATTGAAGTGAAGAAAAAATACACGGTTCTGAATACAGAAGGCTATGGCGGAATGATCTGCTCTACCTGGTTTGACCGTCCGTTATCGGTAGCAGGGCGCGTGATTGTAAAGACGGACAGTGGAATGGAGACCAGACTGGTCAAGGTAGAAAGAGATCTTCTGATGATTCCAAGTCTTGCAATCCATATGGACCGCGCAGTCAATGAAGGCCGTGCGATCAACAAACAGGTAGACATGCTTCCGGTTTTTGCCGGATCGGCAAAAGAACCGGGTGAGATGAAAAAACTGATCGCAGAAGAGCTTGGCGTAGAAGAAGAGAAGATTTATGGTATGGATCTGTTCCTGTATAACCGGATGGAGCCATCTGTATGGGGAAGAGAGAAGGAATTCTTATCCTGCCCACAGCTGGATGATCTGCAGTGTGCGTTTGCGTCACTGAATGGTTTCCTTGCAGGAGAAAATGCAAAAAATATCAATGTATTTGCCTGCTTTGACAATGAAGAGGTTGGATCAGGAACCAAGCAGGGAGCAGCATCGACACTGTTGTCGGATGTGCTTTGGCGAATCAACAAGGCACTGGGAAAGGATGAGGAAGATTTCTATCGTGCAGTTGCCGGAAGTTTTATGCTGAGCTGTGATAATGCACATGCAGTACACCCGAATTATCAGCAGAAGACGGATGTAAATAACTGTAACTATATGAACGAAGGAATCGTGATCAAATCTCATGCCGGTCAGAAATATACCAGTGATGCAGTAAGTATTGCGATTTTCAAGGCAATCTGTGAAAAGGCAGGTGTACCGGTGCAGTTTTTTGCCAACCGTTCGGATGCGGCAGGTGGAAGTACACTGGGAAATATTGCAATGGCGCAGGTATCCATGAATACCGTGGATATCGGACTTCCGCAGCTCGCAATGCATTCGGCTTATGAGACTTCCGGTGTAAAGGATACCGGTTATCTGATCGAGGCATCCAAAGAATTTTACAGCTGTCATATCAAGGCAGCAGGCGATGGTGTGTTTGAAATTGCATAAAGAAGTATTTGCAGGGAGTTCCGGAAGAACTCTCTGCAAGTTTTTCCGAATCTGGAAGAAGGCGTATTTCGAGGAACGATAGAAAAATAAAATTCAGAGTGCATTCTAATTTTTTTATAGACAGGAAAGAAAATGTCCTGTTATAATAATTATGGTGTCAGATCACCGAAATGGCAGAGAATGAGTAACAAGGTTGGGTAAAAGGAATGGCAGAATTAATATATCGAACACTAAGAGAAAATATTGCAGATATTATCCGGAAGAGGATCATTTACCAGGAGCTGGAGCCGGGACAGAAGATTGTGGAACAGGATCTGGCAAAGGAATTTAAGACGAGCAGGGCTCCGATTCGTGAGGCACTTAGACAGCTGGAAAATGAAGGGCTTATAGAATATGTAAGAAATGCAGGATGCTCTGTAAAAGAAATTACGCTGGAAGAATCATTTGAAATTTACCTTATGCGGGCGAATTACGAAACCATGGCAGTGAAGCTGATGGGCGGAAACGTTCCGGAGGATACCATTTGCCGGATGGAAGAAGTGCTGGAAAAAATGAAAAAACTGGATGAAGAGCAGTTTGACCAGGTTTTTGTCTATGATAACCAGATGCATGGACTGCTTGTAGAGATGACTGGTATGACAAGGCTCCATAAAGCATGGAAAGAGCTGAATTATGGAAATATTGTTACGGGCTTCAGCCTGAGCACGGATAAAAAGCGTGTGATAGAAAGACAGTATCCGATTCATAAAGAACTGGTGGATGCCTGCAGGGAAAAGAACAAGGAGAAGATCTGTCAGGTTCTTTCCGAACATTATATGAGAACGATCCGAAGGCTTTTGAAAGAGCAGGGATTGTCGGAAGAGGATTCCGGATTTTCATTTGATTTTCTTGTCTAGGATACAGAGAGGAAAGGTTACAGTTTACATAGTAAATGGATAAATATTAATAATGAAGAGATGTGGATAGTAATATTCCACATCTTTTTTTGCTGTATTTTGTTGAATTATAACAAAAAAGGAGTGTAAGATATGAGCTGTATTGAAAAAGTGATGATGTTATGCTATATTACTTATAGAAAATGACGATTGTCGACAGTCGCCAAAAAAAGAAAGGAAATAAAAAGTAATGGGAAAAGCACAGACTAATGAAAAACATCCAAAAGGCTTTTATGCCTGTTGTATCACGTTTATGTTTGAACGCCTGGCATTTTACGGAGCAAAGCCAATCTTGCTGTTATTCCTGATCACTGCAACTTTGCAGGGTGGTCTTGGTATTGAGCGAACAGATGCGGCAGTAATGGCAGCGAATCTGACAGCGTACACCTACATGGCACCGCTGATCGGAGGAATTATCTCTGATAGATGGCTGGGAGCGAGATATGCGATCTCTCTGGGATATATTATCATGGCAATCGGATATCTGGTAGGCTGGAAGGCAACAGGTCCGGGAATGGTCAATCTGATGATCATTCTTGTATCGATTGGAACCGGTCTTTTCAAAGGAAACTTAAACGCTCTGATCGGAAGACAATATCAGAACAAAGAGCTTCTGGATGCTGCATTTTCCATTCAGTATTCTTATGTAAATGTTGGAGCTTTCGTAGGTTCACTGCTTACCGGATTTTTGTATCTCCACTTATTCAAAAAAGGTGATGTGCTTGGATTCCGTCAGTGCTTCTTTGTGGCATCGATCTGGTGCATCGTTGGTCTGGCATGGTTTGTGCTGAACTGGAAAAATCTTCAGGGACAGGGTGTGAAACCATTCAAGTATCTTACGGATGAGAATGGAAATGTGATCGGGTCTACCGAAAAGAAAGACGATGGGAAGAACGACAAGCAGCCGCTTACAAAATTGGAAAGAAACCGTATGATAGCGATCATCCTTGTATCGGCACTCTCCGTTATCTTCTGGCTGTTCTACTATCAGCAGGATCTTGCGCTTGTCATTTATATGACCGATTATGTGAAGATGAGTATTGGCTCTTTTGACATTCCGCCGTCATGGGTTACTACTACATGGAACGGACTTTTGTGTGTCGTTCTTGGTGGTGTGATGGCAGCCATCTGGAAGAAACTTGCAGAGCGTCCGCAGGGCGATATGAATATGTTTAAGAAAGTAGCACTTGGCTTCCTTTTTGTAGGACTTTCGTTTGGAGTAATGGTTGTATGTGAACTGGTTCGCGGAGTTGGCACAGATGCTTCTGTAAAAGCAAGCGTTTTCTGGCCATTCCTGTTTGTAACGGTTATTACAATCGGAGAGATGTGTTTCTCACCGCTGCGTAATGCATTTGTAAGTAAGTATGCACCGAAGAAATATCTCTCACTTTTGATGGGAGTTATCGCAATTTCTACATTTGGGGCAAACAAGTTAAGCCCGTTTGTACAGGCATTTATTGAAAAATTTGATGTGTTCCCTGTATTTGTTGGAATCACAGTCATTATGTTAGTATTTACAGCACTTATCTTCCTGGCTAACAAGAAGCTGAACAGCCTTGTTGAAGGAAAAGGAGAAGCTTAAATGATTCTGCCAAAAAGAGAAAAAGAAAATCCGGTGATCGAAGGAAAGATCACCGGATTTTCTTTTAACCGAGCATTTCGATAAATGCCCCGAGTCTTGTATTGATCTGTGCCTGGTCACCAGAAGAATAGTCTGTATTGATCGCAATATATGGAAGTCCTTTTTCTTTGGTGACAAAGGTGCGGATCGCATCGGACTCAATGGCAAAGGTATGACATGCCTGCAGAAGGACCTCAACGACACCATCTACCTGATATTCATCAATCTGGGCATCAAGCGCCTCGAGACGTCCCGGGTTCGGACTCATGACCGAACAGTTTACACGAAGATATTTTTCGGCGATTGCAGTGATTGGATCCTTTGTCTCATCAATCGGATCTTTTTTCTCACGTGGACCGCAACAGTTCTCAAAGCCGACAACATCTGCTCCGAGTTCTTCAATCTGGCGTACAATTTTGTCGATCACGCCGGTGGTCGGACATCCGGTAATGAGAACTCTCGGACGGGATGGTTTGCCTTTATATTCCTTTTCATAAAGCTCCTTAAGCTCAGCGGTACGGTGTTCCAGGTATTTGATTTTTTCTTCCAGATCAACCGTGAATTCGTTCGAGGAAATAACCGTATTGATCTCATAACCGGTAATCGGAGTCGGTTTTAAGCGTCCAATCTCAAAGAAGTCAAGGACGGCCTTGCGTTCCCGGTTGCGAAGATGGATTGCTTTGCGGATTTGCTCATCTGTGATCCTTATGTGATAGAAATCCTCCAGATCTTCTTTGACGCTGATTACCTCCTGTTTCCAGAATTCCAGCGCACCGCGGCCTGTTTTTCCTGGCGGAAGCTGCATAATATGGCAGTGCTTAAGCTCGGACATCAGTTCATACATTTTCTTTTTTCCATCGCAGGTTGTCTCTGCGAGCACCATGTCCGAAAAATAGAAGAATGGACAGCGGTCAGCGAGGGCGGCACCGTAGCTTGCCTTGATCAGAGGACAAAGGTTCTGTGGCAGTCTGGTCTCTGCAATCGGGATATTGTCATCTCCGATCCCGCAAAGTACAACTGCAGCTGCGTCTGCAGCTTCAATCAGTTCCCATGGGGTGTAGGTACAGAAAACTCCGACAATTCTGCGCCCGGACTCCTTCAGCTCTTTCATTTTCAGAAAAGCATTCTTTCTTGCTTCCGGATAGGTTTCAAAATCTTCCGGTAATTTTAAATTGGTCATTTTCAGATCTCCTTTTTTAGAAATGATAGTTTTATCATAAGTATTTTTAAACGAGATGTATAATTGATTTTTTTTATAAAGAAGGAAATTTAAAGATGTTTTCAATGGAAATTCTTAAGAATTCATGATGCCAGGAGGATAGCATTGTGATTGGATTCAAAATAAGGTATATTGAAAACAGGAACGTAAAGTAGAGCGAAAAGAAAAGGAGAACATTTATGGGGGCATTGATTCATATAGAAAATATGAAGAAAATCTACAATCCGGGTGAGAATGAAGTCCGTGCACTTGACGGGATCGATCTGGATATCGAAAAAGGAGACCTGGTTGCGATTGTGGGACATTCAGGATCGGGAAAATCAACGCTGATGAATATGCTCGGCTGTCTGGATACACCGACTTCCGGCAAGTATGTTCTGGACGGGCAGGATGTGGCGAGTATGACAGATAATCAGCTTGCAGATGTGCGGAATAAAGAGATCGGTTTCATTTTCCAGGGATTCAACCTGATCAGTAATCTGGATGCAGTTGGAAACGTAGAGCTTCCGCTGGTATACCGCGGGGTGTCAAAAAATGAGAGAAAGCAACTTGCGATGGAAGCCCTGAAAAGTGTCGGTCTGGAAGACCGGATGAAGCATAAGCCGAATGAAATGTCCGGAGGACAGCAGCAGAGAGTTGCGGTGGCAAGAGCGGTTGCCGCAAAACCGCCGATCATTCTTGCCGATGAACCGACCGGCAATCTGGATACAAAATCAACACAGGAGATCATGGAAATCCTGAAAGAACTGCACAGGTCAGGCAGAACGGTTATTATCATCACACATGATGAAGAGATTGCCAGTCAGGCACACCGGGTGATCCGGATACTGGATGGCAGGATTGAAGAAGATTATTGTAACAGGTAATGCACAAAGTTAAAGTTCGTTTTGGATTTCAACTAATCTTTTAAAATGCAACATTTTCGTTTACCTTTCCAGGTAAATGCGGTAAAATAAAAGAAAAAGGGATCTGGCATCAAAAGCCAGATAAGACAGGAGGGTTTTTGTATGAAGATGATTATGGCGATCCTGCATAAGGATGATGAACTGGAGACGATAGAGGAACTGAATATTGCCGGATACATGGTAACAAAGCTGGCTACAACCGGTGGATTTCTGAAGAAAAAGAGCACCACGATCATGGTTGTAGTGGATGATGAGAAGGTAGCAGAGGCACTGAAGATCATCAAGAAGAATTCTGGCGAAAGAAAGACGATCACTTATGCAAACCCGGCATTGATCTCAGGACAGAGTAGCATGAGCGCAGCACCGTCCGTTCCGATCAATGTGCAGGTAGGCGGAAGTACGATTTTTGTACTGAACGTGGAGCAGATGGAGAAATACTAAAGTTTATGGAAATTGTAATCTTGAGTTTTACAGATGCAGGCTGTCAGATGGCCTGTAAAGTCAGAGAGAATTTCATACAAAGCGGATACCGTGTCAAAGTGTATACTTTGACACGGTTTTGCAGATTATACGGATTTCATGCTTTTCCGGAAGATAAGAAAAGCTGGATAGGCAGCCTCTGGGGAGAGAAGGCTTTGTTTTTTATCGGGGCGGCAGGAATCGCAGTGCGGATGATCGCCCCTCATGTGAAAGACAAATTTACCGATTCGCCGGTTCTGGTGATGGATGAAAAAGGAAGCTATGTGATTCCGCTCCTGTCGGGACATGTGGGCGGAGCTGTAGAGCTTGCAAAGGAAATCGCGGAGAAAATAAATGCGCAGGCAGTACTTACTACAGCAACGGATGTAGAACAAAAGTTTGCAGTAGATGTATTTGCAAAAAGCAATGGTCTGGTACTGACAGACCGGAAAAAGGCAAAGGAGATTTCAGCTGTGGTTCTGGATGGGAATAAGATTGGACTTTACAGTGTATTTCCAGTAGAAGGAAAGCTTCCGGAAGAATTAAAGCTATGTGAAACAGAAGAGTTTCTCAGAAACTATCCATATGGAATCCGGATTGCAGGAAGAAGTGGTGAAAGGCGGGAAGAAGAGACGATTCTGGATCTTCCGCCGAAGAACCTGGTGCTGGGAATCGGATGTCGCAAAGGGATTTCCGAAGAAGAAATCCAAAGCGCGGTCAATGAGGCAAAAAAGATCCTTGGATTTACAGAAAAGGAAGTCATTGAGATCGACAGTATTGATTTGAAAAAAGAAGAAGAGGGATTACTTTCTTATGCGGCAAAGTGGAAGCTTCCATTTTACACGTTTTCAGCAGAAGAGTTGGGAAAAGTTAAATGTGTCAGCTCCCATTCGGAGTTTGTCAGGAAGGTCACGGGTGTGGACAATGTCTGTGAGCGGGCGGCGATCCTTGCAGCCGGAGAGGATGGCAGGCTTCTGATGCCGAAGCAGTGCATGAATCGGGTGACAATAGCAGTGGCAGAAAAGAAGGTAAGGATCAGAATATGAAGCGGATTTTAATATTTTCAGGGACAACAGAGGGAAGGCGGATTACGGAATTTCTAGATGGAAGAAATGTAAAAGTTTATGTCAGTGCCGCAACCGAATATGGAAAAGAATGTACCGGAGAGCATGAGAATGCGGAAGTCTGTTTTGGACGTATGGATCAGAAGCAGATGGCAGAGATGATAAAGGAAAAGCAGATCGATCTGGTGATCGATGCAACCCATCCATTTGCACAACTTGTGACTGGGGAGATAAGGAGGGCCTGCGAAATCTCCGGTGTGCAGTATCTGCGTTGCCTGCGGGAGAAGATGGAAGCAGTGCCGGATGAAGCGGATAGGGTGATCTGGGCGCAGTCGGTTGAAGATGCGGTGGAATATCTGCAAAATACAGAAGGAAAGATCCTGATTACCACCGGAAGCAAGGAACTGATAAAATATACAAAGCTTACGGAGTATAAAGAGCGCTGTTTTGCAAGAGTCCTCTCTACGGAGCAGGCGGTTATGGAGTCGGTCGCGCTTGGTTTTGAAGGAAAGCATCTCATTGCAATGCAGGGACCATTTTCAAAGGAAATGAACGTGGCTACGATCCATCAGACAGGCGCGAAATACTTTGTGACCAAAGAATCGGGAAAAGCCGGAGGCTTTGGAGAAAAGGTACAGGCAGCGAAGGAAACAGGGGCAGTTCTTGTTGCGGTAGGAAGACCAAAAGAAACAGGGAGAACATTTTCAGAAGTCTGTAAATGGCTGGAAAAGAATCTGTAATAAAAGTTCAGAAAATAGTTGTGGGGAGATAAAGTCAGAGATCAGAAAGGCAGATGGGGAAGATGAATCTGACAGATTTGCATTATGTAGTTGAAATCGATAAGAGTGGGTCAATTTCAAAGGCGGCGAAGGAACTTTATGTGGCGCAGCCAAATCTTAGTAAAGCGATCAAGCATCTGGAGCGGGAATTTGGAATTTCTATCTTTGAGCGGTCGTCAAAGGGAGTTAAGGCGACAAGAGAAGGACAGAAATTTCTGGAGTATGCCAAAAGGATCCTTTACGAAATAGAGGAAATGAAAAGGGACTGCAGTGATCTTGGGAAAGAAAATCTCTCATTTAAGATTACTGTTCCGAGGGCAAGTTACATTTCCAGTGCATTTGCAGAGTTTATCGGAATGCAGAGCAAGGAAACGGCGATCAAAGCAGAATTTCAGGAAAACAGTTCTATGCATGCCATTGAAAATGTGTTGCAGAACGGGTATTCCATGGGAATCATCCGGTATCTGTGCGAGAATGAACCTTATTTTCAGTCGCTTCTTGATCTGAAAGGGCTGGATGCAGAACTTCTGGCAGAGCTTCCGTATATGATCTTAACTTCTGCGGATGGAGATCTTGCAAAGAGGGAGTTAAAGACAAGAGAAGAACTGGAAGATGGTGTGGAAATCCTGCATGGGGACTGGAAACTTCCGACCGGAGAATACACCGAGCTGAGTGAGAATGGAGAGTCGCTTCATCCACATAATAAAATTTATATTTTTGAAAGGGGAAGCCAGTTTGATATTTTGCGGGAAGTAAAAAACAGTTATATGTGGGTATCGCCAGTACCGGAAAAATTAAGGAAAAACTACAATCTGGTGCAGAAGCATGCCGGATTTTCCGGACAGATGATCCGGGATGTGCTGATCTACAAAAAGGGTTATCAGAAAAAATTGTACGAAAGAGAATTTATTGAGCATTTAAAAGAAACAATCCGTGAAATGATGTAAATGAGAGCAGAATGATATATCGGACCAAGATATATCCATTCTGCTCTTTTTGTGTATTTGATGAGCTGGGTACACATTTATCCGTCTATTCATAAATACTGATACTTTTGATTCTTGTATTATTATATATTGGAAAATATATAGCTATCATATATGAAATGTATAAACGAAAACTATAAATATATGTTATAATGTCATAAAAATGATAGAATAATAAGAAGGAAATGTACAATATGACGAAGGAGGAAATGGAATGTTAGATGCATCTTATTATCAGAAAACGGATGAGATCATTGCCATGCATACAAGGGAGGAACGCTCCTTGATACCGATCATTCAGGATATTCAGGAGGAATACCGTTATCTTCCACCGGAACTGCTTACCTATGTAGCAAAACAGATTGGGATTACAGAGGCAAAAGCGTACAGTGTGGCAAGCTTTTATGAGAATTTTTCATTTGAACCGAAAGGAAAGTATGTGATCAAGGTCTGTGACGGAACAGCCTGTCATGTGCGTAAATCCATTCCGATCCTGGAAGCGCTGTATAAAGAGCTGGGGTTAAATGAGCACAAGCATACATCAGACGATATGCTTTTTACAGTAGAGACTGTATCCTGTCTTGGAGCCTGTGGACTTGCACCTGCGATCACAGTTAATGATGAAGTACATCCGAAGATGTCACCGGAGAAGGTAATCAAACTTCTTGAAGAACTGAGAGGTGAAGAAAATGAAAATTGAAAACAGAACGGAACTGAAGGAATATCGTATTGAATGTCAGAAAAAACAATCGGCTGACTGCAGAGTACTGGTTTGCGGGGGAACCGGATGTCTGGCAAGTGGATCAGGCAAGATTTATGAAAAGTTAAAAGAACTGACAAAAGATCATACAGGGGTAGAAGTAAAGATCGGGGAAGAAATCGCACATACAAAGGTTATGAAGAGTGGATGTCATGGCTTCTGCGAGATGGGACCTCTGGTAAGAATTGAGCCATATAATTATTTATATATTAAAGTAAAACTGGAAGACTGCGAAGAGATTTATAACGAAACAATCCTGGGTGGCAGACCGGTAGAGCGACTTCTCTACAAGATGGATGGAGTGACCTATCCGTCACAGGAAGAGATTCCGTTCTACGCAAAGCAGACCAGACTGGTACTGAAGAATTGCGGACATATCGACGCAGAGCATATTGGGGGTGCACTTGCAGTCGGTGCTTATGCCGGAATCGAAAAGGCACTCTTTGAGATGACACCGGAAGCAGTGATCCAGACAATCTATGATTCGAATCTGCGTGGACGTGGAGGTGCCGGATTCCGCACCGGCAGAAAGTGGCAGCAGGTTGCTTCCCAGAAAGAAAAGATCCGCTATGTGGTCTGCAATGGTGATGAAGGTGATCCGGGTGCATTTATGGACCGAAGTATCATGGAAGGTGATCCGCACCGTATGATCGAGGGCATGATGATCGCAGCATATGCAGTACAGGCACAGGAAGGCTATATCTATGTACGTGCAGAATATCCGCTTGCGATTGAAAGACTGAAGACAGCGATCAGCCAGGCAGAGGCAATCGGACTTTTAGGAGACAACATTCTTGGAACCAATTTCAGTTTCCATTTACATATCAACCGTGGTGCAGGTGCATTCGTCTGTGGAGAAGGCAGCGCACTGACGGCATCCATTGAAGGAAAACGTGGAATGCCGAGAGTAAAACCGCCACGTACAGTAGAGCAGGGATTATGGGCAAGACCAACTGTTCTTAATAACGTAGAAACCTATGCCAATGTTCCGATGATCGTAACAAATGGTGCAGACTGGTTCAAAGGAATCGGTACACCAGAGAGTCCCGGAACGAAAGCATTTGCACTGACCGGTAATGTAAGAAATACAGGACTGATCGAAGTACCAATGGGAATTACATTGCGCGAAGTTATTTATGACATCGGCGGTGGAATCCAGAATGACAAGAAATTCAAAGCAGTACAGATCGGTGGTCCGTCCGGTGGATGTCTGACCGAGGATCAGCTGGACAGTAAGATGGACTTTGATTCACTGGCGAAGATCGGGGCAATGATCGGTTCGGGCGGTCTGGTTATCATGGACGAGGATACCTGTATGGTAGAGGTTGCCAGATTCTTCATGAGTTTTACACAGAGAGAAAGCTGTGGAAAATGTGTTCCTTGCCGTGAAGGTACAAAGAGAATGCTTGAAATCCTGGAGCGTATTGTAGCAGGAAACGGAAAACCATCCGATATGGACGAGCTTCGTGAACTGGCAGATATGATTGAGAGTACGGCGCTTTGCGGACTTGGAAAGAGCGCACCGAAACCGGTTATCAGTACCATGAATGCATTTGAAGAGGAATATCTGGAACATATCAACGAGAAACGCTGCCGGACAGGTGTCTGTTCAAATCTGCGTAAATTCCAGATCGATCCGGAGATATGCAAGGGCTGCTCGAAGTGTGCAAGAAACTGTCCGGCAGGTGCAATTGAAGGCGTGCTGAAATCTCCTTATCATATCAATCAGGAGAAATGTATCAAGTGCGGAGCCTGCATGGAACAGTGTCCGTTTAAAGCAATTCATATCGAGAAATAGGAGGAATGAGTCATGGGATATATGACAATAGATGGAAGGAAGGTAGAGTTTACAGATGAGCCGAATGTACTTTCTGTCATCCGTAATGCAGATATAGATATACCGACACTCTGCTACCATTCAGAACTGTCTGTGTATGGAGCTTGTCGTTTGTGTACCGTAGAAGATGAGAGAGGAAAGACGTTTGCATCCTGTTCAGAACCGCCAAGAGATGGGATGGTCATTTACACGAATACTCCGCGTCTTATGAAATATCGTAAGATGATTCTGGAGCTTTTACTTGCTGCACATTGCAGAGACTGTACAACCTGTATCAAGAGTGGAGAATGTCAGCTTCAGGCGCTGGCACACCGTATGGGCGTCACAACCGTCCGATTTGAAAATACAAAAGAACAGTATCCACTGGATTTCAGTTCACCGTCAATCGTGCGTGACCCGAATAAATGTATTCTCTGTGGTGACTGTGTCCGTATGTGCGACAATGTACAGTCTGTTAATGCGATTGATTTTGCATACCGGGGAACAAAGGCTCTGGTAACACCGGCATTTAACAAAAAGATTGCAGAGACAGACTGCGTAAACTGTGGACAGTGCAGGGTTGTCTGTCCTACAGGTGCGATCAGTATCAATACCAATATCGAAGTGATCTGGGACCTTCTTGCAGATAAGAATACAAAGGTGATCGCACAGATCGCACCGGCAGTCCGGGTCGCAGTCGGCGATCAGTTCGGCCTTCCAAGAGGGGAAAATGTGATGGGAAAACTCGTCAATGTGTTGCACCGCCTTGGATTTGATGAAGTTTATGATACTTCTTATGGTGCAGACCTTACGGTGATCGAGGAATCTGAAGAGCTTCTTGAACGACTTGCATCCGGAGAAAATCTCCCATTATTTACATCCTGCTGTCCGGCATGGGTAAAATTCTGTGAGAACCGTTATCCGGATCTGGCAAAAAATCTGTCAACCTGCCGTTCACCGCAGCAGATGTTTGGTGCTGTGATCCGTGAATACTATAAGGATCCGGAAAAGAATGGTGGAAAGAGAATCGTTTCTGTATCGATCATGCCGTGTACTGCAAAGAAAGAAGAGATTTTAAGACCGGAATCTTCCACGAATGGAAAACGGGATATTGATTATGTACTGACTACAACAGAGCTGATTACAATGATCCGGAAATCCGGTATCCGCTTTGAAAATCTGGAGATCGAAGCATCCGATATGCCGTTTGGTATCGGATCTGGTGCAGGTGTGATCTTCGGAGTAACCGGTGGTGTGACAGAAGCCGTACTCAGGCGCCTTCGTGAAGGACATAACCGTGTGGAAATGGATAAGATCAAATTCAGTGGAGTTCGTGGAGAAGAAGGACTGAAAGAAGTAGAGTTTGATTACAACGGACGTACTATCCATGCAGCTGTTGTCAGTGGACTTGGAAATGCAGATGCGCTGATGAAGAAGATCCAGAAGGGCGAGGTACATTACGACTTTGTTGAGGTTATGGCATGCAGGCGCGGATGTATCATGGGTGGCGGACAGCCAGTCCCGGCAGGTCCGAGAAGCAGGATAGCCAGAAGCAAAGGCCTGTATGATACCGATATCAATACGCAGATTAAGAAGTCGAATGAGAATCCGCTGATCCTGTCATTATATGATGAACTTCTGAAAGGAAAGACCCACGAATTACTTCATCGTAATTTTGAGGCAGCGAAAAAATAAAATTGTACGAAAAAGAGTATAAGACAATGCAGTCGTCGATCTGGCGGCTGCATTGTCTTATTTCAGAGCATTTCCATACATTCACTGGCACTTTTTTCTCATTTCGATCCCCTTCGCTTTCTATATATAAATGAAGTAGGTCATGAAATTATGATAAACATATAGGCATTAAGGTGCCGATTTTGAAACAAAAACTTCCGGGATTTTTAATGGAGAGTTTGGAAAAAATAGGGAAATAAACCAGGAAAGATGGCTCTTGTCAAGAAGAAACATATCTGTTATAGTGAGTAAGAATAAATAAAGAAACTTTTTCAGTGCTAGGCAGAAGAATTTCTGGTCGGCTTAAAAGGGAATCAGGTGAAAGTCCTGAGCGATCCGGTCACTGTAAATGAGGAGTAAAGCGGCGGCATGCCATTGCATAAAAATGTGAGAAGGTGCAGCTTTGTTAGGATCCATAAGCCAGGAGACCTGCTGAAAGAGAGTAAATTGCTTCCGATGAAAGCGCGTTTACATACACAAAGAAATGATATCTTGCTTCATACAGAGTATGAAAGCAGGATTTTTGTGCTGCCATATATACGGAGAAGAGTTCCGGTGGCAGAGGGTGTAGGTGAAATCTGCTTTCAGGAAAAAGGAAGCAGATTTTTTTTGCATACGATGAGCCAGGTGCAGATTTGTGTTTGCACAAGGATCTGAATTTGGCGAATGTACATCATCGAGCTGTCAAGCGACAAAAGATCAGGACATCAGGAGGAATAGTTGGATTATGAAGAGGAATTCAAAACAATTTCTTGCACTTTTCATGGCAGTTGCAATGTCGGTTACACCGGTTTCTTATGCTTACGCTGAGGACAGTGCAGTGGCAGGAGTAGAAAATACAGAATCAGGTCAGCAGACCGTAGAAGTAACAGACGGAAAAATCGGTGCGGCAGACGCAGCAGGTCAGCCGGCTGCAGAAGTGACTGGACAGGAAGAAGAAACGACTGCCGGACAGGGAACGGACGAGAAGCAGAAGAGTCAGGAAGAGCCGAAAGCAGAAGAAAATGCGGAAACAGGGAATGTAACTGAGGCAGAGAAGAAAGAAGCGGGCGAAGACGGAAAGAGCGAAGAGAAGGTTTCTGAGAGGCAGGATGTTAAAACAGAAGAAACTGCGCAAAATGCTGGAGAAGTGAGTACGCAGGAAGCGAAAAATGTTACCAGTGATTTTGCAATGTTTAAGCTTGGACCGTCTTCTGTTGTAAAAGAAAATGATCACCTGAAAGTTTCGATAGAAACAGAGAATACAACTTACAATAAAATTTATATTGGAAGTAAAGCTGATACAGTTGAACGGAAAGAAGAAAAGGCGATAGTTGGAACAGGAACAGGCAAAGGGTATTTATTTTCATTTGAACTTCCGCTGTCAGCAGATGGAACGGATGTTGCCTTTGTACCACATAGCCAAGAGAACGGTTGGGAGAGTAGGAAAGCAGACGGAGATTACACGCTTCATATCTCATCGTCAGCAGAAAATAAAAAAGACGACACAGAAAATCCTGAACAGGGAGGCAATTCAGGAGATAGCAAACCGGGAACCGGAAGTGGCGAAAACCAGAAACCAGGAAATGAGGACAAGAACGTACTGGATACTGGAAAGTATGTAGTAGATGTTGATGCAGCTTCAGCGAGTGGAATGTTTCGTGTAGTAAATTGCGTGCTGACATCTGTTGGTGGCAAGATGCAGGCAGATATTACACTTAGTGGAACAGGATATGATTATTTATACGTGGGAACCGCTAAGGATGCTGAAAAAGCTTTAAAAGATCAGTTAATTGCGCCTAAAGAAATTGTAGAAGGAAAATGTGTATTTACAGTGCCGGTGGAAAGCATGAATACTGGGATTCAGATTGCAGCACATGGGAAAAAAGGTGGTAAATGGTTTGATCGTACATTAACATTCAAGACAGAAGGAATGACCAAATATGTTCAGGTAAGTGATGGTTCTTATAAAGCAAACGTAACTTCAAGTTCATCCATGTTTAAAGTTACGGATTGCATCTTAACATCAAAAAATGGGGAGATGACTGCAAAAATTACACTCAGTGGTACAGGATATGATTATCTGTATGTAGGAACAAGTGCAGAAGCAGCACTTGCAGATAAGTCCAAGTGGATTCCTTATGTTGTGGACAAAAATGGTATGTATACCTATACGATTCCGGTTTCTTTATTAGACACAGGAATTTCAGTGGCAGCATTTTCTCATAAAAAGCAAATATGGTATGACCGTACCTTGACATTCGCCTCAGCAGGCATGAAGAATCTGAATAATAGCAATTCCACAAATGGAACTACTGGAAATAATGGCAACACCAACCAGGGAAATAACACCAGCCAGAACACCAACTTTGGAACCGGCACCACTTCCGGAGGCACAGGCACAAACCAGACCCCGGACAAAGAATCCAAATACGAGGCAGATTTAAATGGTGGAACTGCCCGTGTAAACAGTGCAACAACACTTGCAGACGGTGTCTATACACCGGATAAATTTTCCTGGTCAGGTGGAACCGGAAAGGTCAGCATCAGTTGTACCAAGATTACCGTGACAGGCGGTCAGGCATATGCTACCATTGTATTTAGCAGTGGTTCTTATGGTTATGTAAAGGCGAATGGAAATACCTATTATCCGACAGCAACCGGAAGTACGTCTACATTTGTCATTCCGGTAGAACTGAACAAGAACAATACGATCATCGGTATGACAACCAAGATGTCAACAGCGCATGAAATCAGCTATTCGATTTTCATTTACCTAAGTGCTGCAGCAAAAGCAGACGGAACTACAGTAAGTGGGGAGACCAATTTAAGTGCAGATACACTGGATGAGAAAGCGCCGGAAATCATGGGACTTTCTTATCAGTCTGAGACAAAGGTAGAGCATGCTAAGTACTTCAAGATTTATCATTATGATCAGGGAATCACTCTTTTAGAAATCGATCAGGGAAAAGATGAGGATACAAAAGAAATCAAGACAAAGGATACAAAAGAAGATACAGATTCCGGACTGACACCGGCACAGGAAGAAAAGCTTGCGCTTTACAAAGCAAAGATCGTCCGTTATCTGATCGTTCCGGAAGACGCAGAAATTCCGGCAGGTCTGGACAAAGAAATGATCGTGATCCAGAAGCCAAAGAAGTCTGCATATGTAGGTTCAGAGGAAGTACTGGAAATCCTGGATAAGCTGAATGCAACAGACCAGATTACATCAGTAGGGGTAAAACAGAAGAACTGTAAGGTAGAAGGCATTGCAAAAGCAATGAAAGCTAAGAAGATCATTTATGCAGGAACCTATAAGAAACCGGAAAATAAAAAACTGATGAAGAGTAAGTGTGATCTTGCAATCCTTTCCAATAAAATTCTTCCGGATGAAAAGAATGAGAAGAAAATGTCGGTAGAAGATCAGCAGAAGAGATACGAAGAGCTGGCAGAAAAATTTGTTCTTCTGGATATTCCGATGATCGTTGACCGGTCAGCAGATGAGGAAAAGAATGATGCAAAAGTAGAGTGGAGCAAGGTTTACGAGGCAATTTTCGCGCAGACAGACAGTGCAGATTCTTCTGCAATAAACTAGGCAGATTCTTTTTTAGATACAGAGGTAGAAAATGAAAAAGAGAACGATGCGTTTGGGGTGTATTCTTTTGAGTACAGTGCTGCTTGGAACGGCAGCACTGACCGGATGTAGGCAGATGAAAAAGAATACAACAGATACAAAAAAAACAGAAAGCAGCAGTACGAAAGAAAGTGCCAAAGAAAAAAAAGGTCCGGAGATTGACGGACTCACCTATGAATCCACGATGGATCTGGAATACGCCGAAGGTTTTCAGGTATATTACTACAAAGACGGCTATAAGATGATCGATATCAAAGACGGTGCAAAATTTCTGGTCGTTCCGGAGAACCAGGATGTGCCGGATGGAGTTGATGAGGATTACGTAATCCTTCAGCAGCCGCTGGATCATATTTATCTTGCGGCAACATCTGCGATGGCACTTTTTAATGCGATAGATTCTCTGGATAATATCACAATGACAGGTACCCAGGCTTCCGGATGGTATATTGAGAATGCGGTGAAAGCGATGGAAGACGGGAAAATGAAATTTGCCGGGAAATACAGTGAACCGGATTATGAGATGCTGGTGGATGAAGATTGTGATCTTGCCATCGAATCGACCATGATCCTTCACACACCGAAGGTACAGGAGATGATCGAATCGCTGGATATCCCGGTGATGATCGACCGGTCCAGCTATGAATCGCATCCCCTTGGAAGAACTGAGTGGATCAAACTTTATGCAGCAATGCTGAATAAAGAAGATGCAGCGGATGCATTTTTTGAAAAGCAGGTGGAAAATGTCGATGCGCTCAAAGATTTTAAGAATACCGAGAAGACGGTTGCATTTTTCTATGTAAGCAGTGACGGAACGGTGGTAGTAAGAAGAAGTGATGATTATATTCCGAAAATGATCGAACTTGCCGGTGGAAGATATGTATTCGGTGATCTGACTGGCGATGACAGTAATACCTCAGCAGTAAAACTTACAATGGAAGAGTTTTATGCACAGGCGGCGGATGCAGATTATCTGATTTATAATTCAAGTATCGATAATCCAATCAACAGTGTAAAGGATCTGGAAGAAAAAGATGCACTTTTTTCTGATTTCAAAGCAGTCAAAGAAGGAAATGTATGGTGTACCGGTAAATATCTGTATCAGGCAACCGATATCGTCGGGGAACTGATCACGGATATGAATCTGATGCTGACAGGCGGCAATGAAAGCAAGATGACATTTTTATACCATGTAAAATAGAAAACGGAGAAGAAAATGGGACAGGCAGGAATGAAAAATAACTGGAAAAGGAATACAAGATATGTGGGAGTATTTGCGGTGCTGGCAGTAGCTTTTTGCATGATCGTAGTGCTGAACATCAATACCGGAAATGTACAGATCTCGGTTCCTGAGATTTTACGGATCCTGTTTCTGAAAAAAGGAACACAGGTGCAGATGAATATTATCTGGAAAATCCGTCTTCCGCGTGTTCTGATAGCAGCAATTCTGGGAGGGGCACTTGCCCTTTCCGGATTTTTATTGCAGACATTTTTTTCCAACCCGATCGCAGGTCCTTATGTACTGGGGATTTCTTCGGGTGCAAAGATGATGGTCGCTCTGGCGATGATCATCTTTTTAAAATATTATACCTCTGTATCATCCTATGTACTGATTGTTGCAGCATTTACCGGATCCATGCTTTCTATCGGATTTATCCTGCTTCTTGCAAGGAAGATCCGGAATATGGCAACCCTTCTGGTTGGTGGAATCATGATCGGTTATATCTGCTCGGCAGTAACCGATTTCGTTGTGACTTTTGCGGAGGATTCAGATATTGTGAATCTGCACGGCTGGTCACAGGGAAGCTTTTCAGGGATGAGTTGGAGCAATGTAAAGGTAGCTGCGCTTATGGTAGGAATCACTCTGATCCTTACCTTTTTCCTGTCAAAGCCGATCGGAGCGTATCAGCTTGGGGAAATGTATGCGCAGAGCATGGGTGTCAATATCCGTGTGTTCAGGGTGCTTCTGATTCTGCTCTCAAGTGTATTTTCCGCATGTGTGACCGCATTTGCAGGGCCGATCTCATTCGTTGGAATCGCAGTTCCGTATCTGATCAAGCATCTTCTCGGGACGGCAAAACCGCTGGTTGTGATACCGGCAACATTCCTTGGAGGGGCGGTGTTCTGTATGGGATGTGATTTGATCGCGCGTATGGCATTTGCACCACTGGAGCTGAATATCAGTACCGTGACTTCGATCTTTGGTGCACCGATCGTAATTTTCATGATGATAAAAGGAAGAAAAGGGAAATAAATATGAGTGACAGCTATTTTCAGATGAAAGATCTTTCTGTCGGATATCATGGAAATGTACTGATCCATGATATCTGTACAGAGATTAAAAAAGGTGAGATATTGACACTGATCGGACCAAACGGTTCCGGGAAATCTACGATTTTAAAAAGTATTATCAAGCAGCTTACGCTCATTGGAGGTAAGGTAACGATCGGTGAAAAGAATCTGAAAGACTTATCTTACAAAGAGCTTGCAACGCAGATGGCAGTGGTGCTGACACAGCGGGCAAAGCCGGAGCTGATGACCTGCTATGAGGTTGTAGCAGCAGGGCGGTATCCTTATACAGGACGGCTCGGGATATTAACTCGTGAAGATGAAAAGAAGACACAGGAAGCACTGGAAATTGTCCATGCAACAGAATACGCAGAAAAAAGTTTTGAGGCGATCAGTGACGGGCAGAGACAGCGGATCCTTCTGGCAAGAGCGATCTGTCAGGAACCGGAGGTCCTGATTCTGGATGAACCCACTTCTTTTCTGGATATCCGTTATAAGCTGGAGCTGCTTACTATTTTGAAAAATATGGCGAAAGAAAAGCAGATCACGGTCATTATGTCACTCCATGAGATCGATCTGGCGCAGAAGATCTCAGATAAGATCCTGTGCGTTAAAGGAGATACGATTTTCGGGTATGGAGAGCCGGAGGCGATTTTTAAAGAAGATTTTATCCAGAAGCTTTATGAGATCGACAACGGGCATTTTGATCCGCTGTTCGGAAGTGTGGAGCTTGCAAAGGCGGAGGGAGAGGCAGAAGTATTTGTGATCTCTTCCGGAGGCAGTGGAATTCCTGTTTACCGAAACCTTCAGAAAGCAAAGATTCCATTTTCGGCAGGAATCCTGTATACTAATGATATCGACTATCATCTGGCAAAGCATCTGGCGGTCAATGTAATAGAAGAAGAGCCATTTGAGCCGGTAAGCGATCGTGCATTTGAACGGGCAAAGCAGATGATCAGACAGTGTAAAAAGGTGATAAATGCAGGAATTGTGATTGGGACAACCAACCGGAAGATGAAAGAACTGCTTGTATTTGCAGAAGAAATGGGGAAGCTGGAATCATATGAAAAATAGACTTTTGCACATTTACTGTGGAGATGGAAAAGGAAAGACGACGGCGGCAACAGGGCTTGCAGTGCGCGCAGCTGGAAGCAGTATGCGGGTTCTGTTTGCCCGTTTTTTAAAAAATGAATTTTCAGGAGAATTGAAGATTCTGGATCAGATCCCGGAGATCGAGGTACTTCATCTGGAAAAAAGCTATGGATTTTTTAAGACACTTTCTGAAAAGGAACAGGAAGAAGTCCGAGAGATGTATGGCAGGCTGTGGAATACGATCCAGAGAAAAATCAGCACAGGGGATTATGATATGCTTGTGATCGATGAATTTATGGCGGCATACCGGTATGGACTGATTCCGAATGAAGAGGCGGTGCAGTTCTTAAAAGACAGACCGGACAATCTGGAAGTGGTTCTGACCGGACGGGATCCGTCAGATGAGTTATTGGAGCTGGCAGATTATATTTCGGAGGTTAAGATGGTACGGCATCCTTTTGAAAAAGGAATCCGGGCAAGGAAAGGCATCGAATACTAAGGAGACGAAATGGAAATGGACAAGATGCAGGTCGTGTGGAAAAATCAAAAAGAACTGCGGTGCGGATACACAACGGGAAGCTGTGCTGCGGCAGCAGCAAAGGCGGCAGCGGCAATGCTCTTTTCCGGGGAGGAAGTCCGCCAGGTATCTCTTATGACACCGAAAGGGATCGAACTGTATCTGGAAGTGGAAGAGATCCAGAGAGAAAATGAAGCGGTCAGCTGTGCCATTCAGAAGGATAGCGGAGATGATCCGGATGTGACGAACGGGATCTTCGTTTACGCCAAGGTCACGAAAAAAAAGGAAAAAGGAATGACCTTAGATGGTGGAATCGGAGTCGGGCGCTTTACCCGGAAGGTGCTGGAGCAGGAAGCCGGAGAGGCAGCAATCAACAAAGTGCCACGGCAGATGATCCGGGAAGCGGTGCAAAGCCAGATTGAGAAATATGAATGGGATGGCGGTGCAGACATTGTGATCTATATCCCGGAGGGCGTGGAGATCGCGAAGAAAACGTTTAATCCAAGACTTGGGATTGAAGGCGGGATTTCGGTACTTGGAACCTCCGGGATCGTAGAACCGATGAGCGAACAGGCACTGACGCAGACTATTTTCATGGAAATGAAGATGCTTCGTGATGAAGGTCACCGGTATTGTTATCTGACACCGGGAAATTATGGAAATGATTTTCTCAGGCAGACGCTTGGATATGACCAGGAGCTTGCGGTGAAGTGCAGTAATTATATCGGGGATGCGATTGATGACGGCGTGCGGCTGAAGATGGACGGACTGCTGCTTGTAGGACATATCGGAAAGCTGGTCAAGATCGCTGCAGGCGTAATGAATACTCATTCCAGACAGGCAGATGTAAGAATGGAAGTGCTTGCCGTCCATGCGGCAATGGCAGGGGCAGACCGGGATACAGTGTGTGCTCTGATGGAGTGTTTTACAACGAAGGAAGCATTGGAAATCCTGGAAGAAAAAGGGCTTTTGGAAGAGACGATGCGGACGGTTATGGAGAAAATCGAGTATCACCTGACAAAGCGTGCCGGCGAGAAGATGAAGGTCGGGGCGCTGATGTTTTCCGATGAGCTTGGAGTTCTGGGGAAGACGTTGCTTGTGGATGAATTAAGGGAGAAAATCGGATAGGTAGAAAGGTATGACAAAAAATGGCAGGAAGATTTGACCTTGCGGGTGTAGGTCCGGGAGATCCGGAACTGATGACGATAAAGACAATGCGTGCGATTAAGGCGTGTCAGATATTGGTACTTCCAATTGGCAGTCCGGAGTTAAAGAAACCGGAACTGGAAGAGGGGGAAGAAGAGACATTTGCAAAAGAATGTCTGGCATATCGGATTGCGTGTGAGGCAGAGCCGGAGACGAAAAAGAAGCTGCGGCTCTATCTTCCCATGCCAATGATCAAGGGAAAAAAACTCCTGAAAGAGATACACGATGAGGGTGCAAGAAAGGCGGCAGAGCTTCTGGAGAAAGGAAAGAATCTGGTTTTTCTGACGCTTGGAGATCCGACCGTGTATTCGACAGGAATTTATATTTATAAAAGACTGAAAAAGATGGGATATCAGGGGGAGATATTTTCCGGGATTCCGTCTTTTTGTGCTGTGGCAGCAAGGCTGGAGATCCCGCTTGCGGAGAACCGGCAGGAGCTGCATGTCCTTCCGGCATCCTACGGGATTGAAGAAAAGTTGAAGCTTCCGGGGACGAAGGTTCTTATGAAGACTGGGAAAAAGATGGCGCAGGTCAAAGCTGTTCTGAAAGCGGAAGGACAGCAGGCGAAAATGGTCATGAACTGCGGATTGGATGGAGAAAAAATTTACAAATGCACAGAAGAAATACCGGAAGATGCGGGATATTTTTCGATTGTAATAGCAAAGGAGAAAGAAAAATGATTCATTTTGTTGGAGCAGGAAGCGGTGCTGTGGATCTGATCACAGTACGGGGGCAGAAGCTTTTGGAGGAAGCGGATATTGTGGTGTATGCCGGTTCGCTGGTAAATCCGGAACTTCTTACCGTATGTCAGAAGGACTGTCAGATCTACAACAGTGCGAAGATGACGCTGGAAGAAGTGACGGAAGTGATGATTTCCGGAGAGAAGCAGGGAAAAAAAGTTGTCCGTCTGCATACCGGTGATCCGTGTCTGTATGGTGCGATCAAAGAACAGATGGATCTTCTGGAAAAGGAGAATATTTCTTATAAAGTGTGCCCGGGAGTCAGCTCCTTTTGCGGAGCGGCATCTGCATTGAATGCAGAATATACCCTTCCTGGGATTTCACAGTCTGTGGTAATCACACGGATGGCAGGAAGAACGCCGGTTCCGGAAAAAGAATCCATTGAAAGTTTCGCTGCGCACCAGGCAACGATGGTCATCTTTTTGAGTACCGGGATGCTGGAAGAATTGTCAAAGCGTCTGATCGAAGGCGGTTATCAGCCGGAGACTCCGGCTGCGATTGTCTACAAGGCAACCTGGGAGGATGAAAAGGTGTGCAGATGTAAGGTGAAGGATCTTGCGGTGACAGCAAAGGAGAATGGAATTACAAAGACAGCACTGATCGTGGTTGGTGAGGTGCTTGGCGGAGAGTATGAACGGTCACTTTTGTATCATCCGGAGTTTACAACAGAGTTCAGACAGGGCAAAGGAAAAGAAGGTGCAGGAAATGTGTAAAATTGGAAAAGTCTATGTAATCGGTCTTGGACCGGGTGCTGAGAAAGAAATGACATACCAGGCGTCCACGGCACTGGAAAAAAGTGAGGTTGTTATCGGATATACCGTATATACAGGACTGATACGGGAAAGATTTCCGGATAAAAAGTACCTTTCCACACCAATGCGGCAGGAAGTGGTCCGCTGTGAGATGGCAATGGATGAGGCAATGAAAGGAAGAACGGTAGCTATGGTATGCAGTGGGGATGCCGGAATTTACGGAATGGCAGGTCTGCTCTATGAGATGGGACAGGGCTACCCGGAGGTGGAGCTGGAGGTCGTGCCGGGAATCACGGCGGCAAATGGCGGAGCGGCAGTTCTTGGTGCACCTCTGATGCATGATTTTGCAGTGATCAGTCTGAGTGATCTTCTGACACCGTGGGAGAAAATTGAAAAGAGGATCCGCGGAGCTGCGATGGCGGATTTTGTAATCTGTCTGTATAATCCGTCCAGCCGGAAACGGGCAGATTACCTGAAAAAGGCATGCGAGTACATTCTGGAGTACCAGAGCCCGGATACAGTCTGCGGTTATGTGCGGAACATCGGACGTGAAGGCGAAGATGCACATATTCTGACACTTTCTGAGCTGAAGGATACGGAGGTCGATATGTTTACAACCGTTTATATCGGCAACAGCCAGACGAGAAATGTGGATGGGAAAATGGTGACACCGAGAGGCTATCGATTGGAGGAATAACTGTGGAAAACCGAAAATGCCGGGTAAATCTTGTCGGAATCGGGATGGGAAGTAAAGGAACGCTTACGGAAGAGGTCAGAAAGATCATTGCGGAAAGTGATGTGCTGATCGGAGCCATGCGGATGCTGGAAGGATTCCGGGAAAAAAAGAAATGCTGCTATGCAGAGTATCTGCCGGAAAAGATCAGAGCGATCCTGGATGAGCAGGAGAAAAAGACCAGATGTACGGTGCTGTTTTCCGGGGATACCGGATTTTACAGCGGGGCAAAAAAGCTGGCGGATATTCTGAAAAAAGACGGATATGAAGTGCAGATTTTTCCGGGAATTTCCTCGGTAATCTATCTTGCGGCAAGGGTCGGAAAGAGCTGGGAGGATGCGAAGATCATCAGCATGCATGGAAGAAGTCAGAATTTTATCTATGCAGTTGCAAACCATGAAAAGACATTTCTGATCCTTGGAAAAAGTGCGGGAAAAGAGATCTGCGAAAAACTGAAATATTACCATCTGGAACAAGTAACCGTTTGGGTTGGAAATCATTTGTCTTATCCGGATGAAGAGATTGTGATCAAAAAAGGAAACGAGCTTCAGGCAGAAGATTTTGGTGATCTTACCACTATTCTGATCGAGAATCCAAAGCCGGAAAAGAGAACAGGAATTCATCTTGCAGATGAGGAGCTGATCCGTGGAAGTGTTCCGATGACGAAGGAAGAAGTGCGGACAGTCAGCATTGCAAAATTGAAGCTTACAAAGAATGCAGTAATATATGATGTGGGGGCCGGAACCGGTTCGGTGTCTATAGAGGCTGCTCTTCAGGGAGAGAATCTCCGCGTTTATGCAATAGAGAAGAATCCGGAGGGTGCAGAGCTGATCAGGAAGAATATGCAGAAATTCCGGATAGACCAGATTCAGGTGATAGAAGGAGTTGCACCGGAAGCACTGGAAGCACTGGAAATGCCGACCCATGCTTTTATCGGAGGCAGTACAGGACAGTTAAAAGAAATTATTCAGTGCATAAAGAAAAAAAATCCGGACGTCCGTATCGTGATTAATGCAATTTCGCTGGAAACCGTGAAGGAAGCGATGGAGGCGATGGAGGAAGGACTGCTTGCAGATCCGGAAATCATACAACTGAATGTGGCAAAGTCAAAGAAACTTGGAAGATATCACATGATGACCGGGTTAAATCCGATTTATATTATTTCAGACGGAGGAGATACAGAATGAAAATTCCCGGAATTGTAATCGCGGCATCTGCCAGTGGGAGTGGAAAGACAGCGGTGACAATGGCAATGATGAAAGCATTTAAAAATGCCGGAAAGAAGGTACGCGCCTGCAAATGCGGACCGGATTATATTGATCCTATGTTTCACCGGGAGGTGCTGGGAATTGATTCCGAGAACCTGGATCTGTATTTTTGTGACCGGGAGCGCTTGAAAGAGCGGTTTATGCATCATGCGGAAGGCGCGGAGCTTGTGGTGACAGAAGGTGTGATGGGGTACTATGACGGGATCAGTCTGGATTCGGATCAGGCAAGTACTTATGACGTTGCGAGAACCCTGGGACTTCCGGTAATCCTGGTTGTTCCGGCAAGAGGTATGGCATCGACAATCCTGGCAGTATTGAAGGGAATGATTGAATACCGGAATGACAGTAATATCCGGGGAATCATTCTGAACCGGATTTCCCCGATGCTGTATCCGAAGATGAAGAAGATGATCGAAGAGGGATTGCAGACAATGGGATTCCAGGTTCAGGTGGTTGGTTATGTGCCGGAGGAGGATGCTTTTCATCTGGAGAGTCGGCATCTGGGACTGATGCTTCCGGAGGAAATAGGGAACCTGAAAAAACAGATTGACCGGGCAGCAGAGATTCTGACAGAGACACTCGATATGGAATCGGTGCTGAAAATTGCCTGGGAAGCAAAAGAAATGGAGTATCATCCGGTGAAGGCAAAACAGGAAGCAGCCGGACGAAAAGTGCGTATCGGCGTAGCGCGTGACTTGGCCTTTTGTTTCTATTATAAGGATAATATGGAGCTTTTAAAAGAGCTTGGATGTGAGATCATTCCGTTTAGTCCTTTGGAGGATACAAGGCTTCCGGAACATTTAGACGGACTTTTATTTGGTGGTGGATATCCGGAACTTTGTGCGAAACATCTGGCAGAAAACAGAGCTATGCGAAAAGATGTAAGAAAGCAGATTGAAAATGGAATTCCATGTATTGCGGAATGTGGAGGATTTTTATATTTGACAGAAGAGCTGGAAGGGGAAGATGGAAAGCACTATCCGATGGTGGGGGCACTTCCGGGAAAAGGGATCAAAAAAGGGCGACTTACCAGATTCGGATACCTTGAGCTGACTGCGGAAATGAACGGAGTGTATATGAAAAAGGGAGAGAAGATCCGGGCGCATGAGTTCCATTATTGGGATTCTACGGAAAACGGAGAGGATACACTTGCCGTAAAGCCGGATGGTGTGAGAAAATGGCAGGCTGTTCATATGAAGGGGAATTTGTTTGCGGGATTTCCGCATTTATACTTTTATTCCAACCCCAAAGTGGCCAAACGCTTTGTAGAAGCGTGTAGAACCTACAGAAGCAAGTAAAAAGCTGACAAAGACAAATCGAAAAGACAGGAGATTAGACTTACAGATGGAAGAGACCAGATGGAAAGAGAAAATAAAACCACTTGATGAAAATGCAATGGAAGAGGCGCGGGCTCACTG
Organism: Coprococcus sp. AF102-57; assembly: GCF_027686195.1. Lineage (NCBI taxonomy): Bacteria > Bacillati > Bacillota > Clostridia > Lachnospirales > Lachnospiraceae > Coprococcus > Coprococcus sp. AF102-57. Next base: position 98,495 of record NZ_JAQCSY010000003.1, read on the forward strand.
GATGACGGTAGGGAAGCCACTGTTTAGCCTGGGAAGTCTGGAGGATGCGGTGATCCAGATTGCCGGGATTAAGGGGACTTCAGATTTTGAACTGCGAAAGCGCGGGCTGATCATTATGTGCGCGGACAACGGTGTGGTAGAAGAAGGCGTGACACAGACCGGTCAGGAAGTAACGGCAATCGTGGCGGATAATTTTACAAGAGGAGAGACAAGCGTCTGCATCATGGCAGAAGAGGCAAAGGTAGATCTTTTCCCGGTGGATGTAGGGATGGCAACAGATGTGCCGTCTGTGACAAAGAAAGAATACAAAGTGATGTATGGCACACACAATTTTGCAAAAGAAGCGGCGATGACAAGAGAAGAGGCAGTTGAGGCGATAGAAGTTGGAATTCAGATGGTAAAGAAGTGTGCCGAAGCGGGATACGAAATTCTTGCGACAGGTGAAATGGGGATTGGAAATACAACGACCAGCAGTGCGGTTGCCTCTGTATTGCTCGGAGAGGATCCGAAGGTCATGACAGGAAAGGGGGCAGGTCTGACGAAAAAAGGTCTGCGAAAGAAGGTACAGGTCATCCGGGAAGCGGTTGAGCGGATGCAGCCGGATAAGACAGATGCGATCGATGTACTTTCCAAGGTTGGAGGACTTGACATAGCAGGACTTGCAGGTGTATATCTTGGTGGGGCGATCTACCGGATTCCGGTGCTGATAGATGGCTTTATTTCTGCAGTGGCTGCACTTGTGGCGGTACGGATGGTTCCGGAATGTGCAGGATATATTTTACCATCCCATTTGTCTGATGAACCTGCGTCAAGAAAGATTTTAGATGCTTTAGAAAAAAAACCATTTCTCACATGTGGTATGTGTCTGGGGGAAGGAACAGGAGCAGTGGCAGCGATGCCGCTTCTTGAGATGGGACTTCAGGTGTACCGCAAAATGGGAACTTTTGATGATATTCACGTAGAGCAGTATGAAGTACTGGATGGGAAGGAAGAAAGATGAAGTTTTTAGAACCGATGATCATTGCGTTTTCTATGTATTCCAAAATACCGATGCCGCGCATTGAGTGGAACAAGGAAAATATGAAATATACGATGTGTTTTTTTCCGCTGATCGGTGTTGTGACCGGAGCAATCATTTATCTGGCAGGAATGTTTCTTGATGGAAATATTTTTTCAAAAGTACACAGTGGAAGATTGATGTTTGCTGCGGTCATGACATTGATACCGGTTTTTGTAAGTGGAGGAATCCATCTGGATGGATTTATGGATACGATGGACGCACTTGGATCCTGGGGAGATAAAGAAAAGAAACTGGAAATCCTGAAAGATTCGCATAACGGTGCTTTTGCGGTCATCGGAATCTGCTGTTATTTTACCGGAAGCCTTGGCGTATGGAGTGAAATCCGGACGGAGATGCTTCCTGTAGTAGCAGCAGGATATGTAATTTCAAGAGCACTCAGTGGGCTTGCTGTAGTGACATTTCCGGCAGCAAGAGGAAGCGGTCTTGTGAAGACTTTCCAGGATGGAGCACAGAAAAAGGCAGTAAGGTTCACAATGATCGTATACCTGATCCTGGTGGCAGGATATTTGTATATCTGCTCGCCGGTTGGTATGGTGGTACTTCTTATAATTGCAGGAGCAGTATTTGGATATTATTACCGGATGAGCAGGAAACAGTTTGGAGGCGTTACCGGGGATCTGGCGGGATACTTTCTGCAGATTTGTGAGCTGGCATTATTAGTCGGGGGATTGATTGTGCAGGGAATCCAATGAAAAAGCAGGGAAAGGAAGAGGAGACATATAGAAGATGGAAGTCAGACTGATTCGGCATTTTGCGACGGAAGGGAATTTGGAAAAACGGTATATAGGGGTGACGGATGAAGAAATAAAAACAGAGTGCGTTCCGGAGTATATTCTGAAAAAAGAAGAAAACAGACGATACGGGAAGAAAAATGGACGTGCGAAGTGGGAGCCGGAGCTTGTGATTGTCAGTCCGCTCAGGAGGTGCAGGCAGACGGCAGAGATTCTTTTCCCGGGAGCGGAGCAGGTTGTCTGTGATAAGATGAGGGAATGCGATTTTGGGCTTTTTGAGGGGAAGAATTATCAGGAGCTGACTGGGAATCCAAAGTATCAGAGCTGGATTGATTCTGGAGGTACAAAGGCATTTCCGGGAGGAGAAGATCCGATGGAGTTCCGGAAACGATGTGTTTGCGGATTTGAAGAGATGATGGAAAAGATGATAAAGGGAAAAAGGAAGAAGATTGCCTTTGTGGTTCATGGGGGAACGATCATGTCGGTGATGGAAGCATTTGATCCGGAAAAGAAAGAATTTTACCACTGGCAGGTGAAAAACGGAAAAGGTTTTCATTTTCAAATTGAGGAAGAAAAATGGCAGCAGGGAAACAGACAGTTTGAGGAGATTGAGGAGATATGAGTTCTTTGATGGCATGTATAGCAGGAATGGCATTGGATGCGGTTTTCGGAGATCCGGTATGGCTCTATCATCCGGTGCGGATCATTGGAAAGTGGATTTCGAGGCTGGAAAAATGGTTGCGCGGATTTTGCAAAAATGAGGAAAGAAAAGAGAGAATCGCAGGGGGGATTCTGTGGTTTGGTGTGGTTATGGTATCCGTCGGAATTCCGTGGGGACTTTTGTATCTTGCCGGAAAGGTCAGCTTCTGGCTTCGATTTGCACTGGAAACCTTCTGGTGTTATCAGCTTCTTGCCGGAAAGTGCCTGAAAGATGAAAGCCGGAAGGTTTATGTACAGCTCGTAAACCATAACCTGGAGGGGGCAAGACATGCGGTATCGATGATCGTAGGGCGGGATACCGGAAATCTTTCTGAGGCCGGAGTGACAAAGGCAGCGGTAGAAACGGTAGCCGAAAATACATCAGACGGAGTGATCGCACCGCTCATTTTTATGTTGATCGGTGGGGCACCACTTGGATTTTTTTATAAGGCTGTTAATACAATGGATTCTATGGTAGGATATAAGAATGAAAAGTATTTACATTTTGGTCGGTTTGCGGCTAAAATGGATGATGTATGGAATTATATTCCGTCCAGGATATCAGCACTTCTGATGATCGCAAGTGCATGGATCTTCAGGATGGATTATAAAAGGGCGTGGGCAGTCTGGAAAAGAGACAGGCGAAAGCATGCCAGCCCGAATTCCGCACAGACAGAAGCGGTATGTGCAGGTGCACTTCAGGTGCAGCTTGCCGGAGATGCCTATTATTTTGGAAAATTATATCCGAAAGAGACAATTGGAGATGATGTGCGTCCTATCGAGCCGAAAGATATTTTAAGAGCCGGAAATCTGATGGACGGAGCAGCACTTCTGACACTTCTTGTCTTTGGATTACTGAAATATTGTATGATACTGATGTAAGGGGAATAAAAGGTTATGGAATATGTACATGGTGGAGATATTTATACACACAAAGGAATGACAGATTTTTCCGTGAATCTGAATCCGTTCGGACCTGGAAGAGCTGTAGTGGAAGCGGCAAGAAAGTCAATGGACCAGATTGGAAATTATCCGGATGCCAGTTGCAGGAAACTGAAAAGTGCTCTGGCGAAAAGACTGGAAGTTCCGGCTGAGCATATTATCTGTGGAAATGGGGCGGCGGATCTGATTTTTACGGCAGTGCTTGCGGACTGCCCAAGGAAGGCGCTGATACCGGTTCCTGCATTTGCGGAATACGAACAGGCACTGCGTGCGACCGGGTGCGAGATCTGTTATTATAAGAAAAGAGAAGCGACTGGGTTTCAGCTGGAAGAAGATTTTCTGGATCTTCTGAATGAAGATATCGATATGGTATTTTTATGTTCACCGGATAATCCGACCGGAAAGCTGATCGACCGGAGTATGCTTTGGAAGATTCTTGCAAGATGCGAGACTTACGGAATCCGGATGGTGTTGGATGAATGTTTTATTGATTTCGCGGAAAATGCAGCTACGGCATCCATTCTTGCAGATACTAAGAGATGGAGAACGTTATTTATCCTCCGTTCACTGACTAAGATGCACGCGATTCCGGGAATCCGTATCGGGTATGCCGTTACTTCGGATATGGAATTTCTGGAGAAGATGGAACAGTCCAGACAGCCATGGAGTGTATCGATACCGGCACAGGTGGCAGGCATGGCATCTTTAAAAGAGGGGATGCGTGTGAAACGGACCTGTGATTTTACGAACCGTGAAAGAATCTGGATGGAAAATGAACTGAACAAGCTGGGAATTACCCATTATCCGTCAGATGCCAATTTCATTCTGATGCGAAGCGGTATAAATTTATATGAGAAACTGAAAAAACAGAAGATCCTGATTCGGGATTGCAGCAATTACAAAGGTCTCGGAGAAGGATATTATCGTGTTTGTATGCGGCAGAGAGGAGACAACCAGAAGCTGATCGATGCGCTGGGAGAAATCCTCTATGCAGGTCAGGGAGAATTTTAATATGGCAAAGTCGATTATGATTCAGGGAACCATGTCAAATGTTGGAAAGAGCCTTCTTGCGGGAGGGCTCTGTCGTGTTTTAAAGGAAGATGGAATCAGGGTTGCACCATTTAAGTCACAGAACATGGCACTCAATTCTTTTATCACGGCAGATGGTCTGGAAATGGGACGCGCACAGGTCATGCAGGCAGAAGCTGCCATGATCCAGCCGGAAGTTTATATGAACCCGATTCTTTTGAAACCGACCTCCGATGTAGGAAGTCAGGTAATTGTAAACGGAGAAGTTGCGGGAGTCATGCCGGCGATGGAATACTTCCGTAAAAAGAAAGAATATATTCCGGCTATTTTAGAAGCTTATCATAAACTGGATGAAAAGTATGATGTGATTGTCATAGAAGGTGCGGGAAGTCCGGCAGAAATAAACCTTAAGCAGAATGATATTGTCAACATGGGACTTGCTGAGCTGGTGGATGCACCGGTTCTTCTTGTAGGAGACATTGACCGTGGTGGTGTGTTTGCGCAGATCGTCGGGACGGTTATGTTGCTGGAAGAAAAAGAGCGGGCAAGAATCAAAGGTACGGTGATCAATAAGTTCCGTGGGGATGTAAAAATTCTGGAGCCAGGTATCAGGATGCTGGAGGAGCGGACAAAGATACCGGTATGTGGCGTGATGCCATATATTTATGCGGATATTGATGATGAGGATAGTCTGTCAGAAAGGTTTGACCGGAAAGAAAAGGCGGCACTTCTGGATATTGCAGTGATCCGTCTGCCGCGTATTTCTAATTTCACAGATTTTGCAGTACTGGAATGCAGGGAAGAAGTTTCTCTCCGGTATGTGTCAAAGGCAGGAGATTTCGGGAATCCGGATCTGGTAATTTTGCCGGGAAGTAAAAATACGATGGAAGACCTGTTGTGGCTTCGTCAGAGCGGACTGGAAGGGAAAGTGCTGCGCCATGCCTCATCAGGGAAACCGGTATTTGGTATCTGTGGCGGTTACCAGATGCTGGGAGAAGAGATCTGTGATCCGGAAGGGGTAGAACGTGGTGGAACCATAAAAGCGATGGGGCTGCTTCCTGCCGTTACTGTATTTGAAAATACCAAGAGAAGAACCCGTGTTACCGGAAAGTTCGGAGAAGTTACCGGAATCTTAAAAGCAATGTCCGGTGCAAAGCTGGATGGATATGAGATCCATATGGGAGAAACTATTTTTTCAGATAAAGATGCTGCAGATCATAAGATGCTGGTACAGATCTGTGATCAGGTGACAGATGAGAGCCGGTGGGACGGAGCGCAGAAGAAGAATGTGTACGGCTGCTATGTACATGGGATTTTTGATGACCGGGAAGTAGCGGATGCACTGATCGGGGCACTTCTGAAAGAAAAAGGATACGGCGAGGAAGCCATGCACTCCATGGACTACCATGCTTACAAAGAGAAGCAGTATCAGATTCTTGCAAATGCAGTTCGTGAGAATATGGATATGAAGAAAATATATGAGATTATCGAGAAGGGAAATGCAGCAGAATGTTTCATCTGATCACAGGTGGCAGTGGAAGTGGCAAATCCGAATATGCAGAGCAGAAGCTTATGGAGTATGCCAGCCATTCAAAAAGAAACAAAAAACGCTACTATATAGCAACTATGATGCCTTTCGGGAAGGAAACGGAAGAGAAAATTGCACGTCACAGAAGACTTCGTGCAGGCAAAGGGTTTGAAACGATCGAATGCTATACGGATCTTAAAAAAGCTGCGGAAGTCCTGCAGACAAAAGAGACAGGAAGTGTTCTTCTGGAATGTATGTCCAATCTTGTGGCAAATGAAATGTACGATCCGTCAGGAGCAGGTGAAAATGCAGAAGAGTCCATTCTGGCAGGAATCCATAAGCTGCAAAAGGCCAGTGATGATCTGGTAGTTGTTACAAATGAAGTGTTTTCAGACAGCATGACAGACAATCCGGAGATGGAAAAATATCTGAAGCTTCTCGGAAACATAAATCTTCGGATGGGAGAGATGGCAGATCTGGTGACAGAAGTTGTGTACGGAATTCCGGTTGAAAGGAAAGACATAAAACATGAAAATGATAATCGGCGGTGCATACCAGGGGAAGCTTGCGTATGCAAAAAAGCAGAACCCATACATTCATTGGACGGATGGGGAACTATGTGAAGGAGATAATATTTTTGCGGCAGAAGGAGTCTTTCATTTTGAAAAATATATCCAGAGCATGATAAAAAAAGAAAACTGGTCGGAAAAAGAAGCAATTGATTTCGCATCGAAACTAACAAAAAAGTGTCCGGATATTGTAATTGTGACACAGGAGATCGGCTATGGCCTGGTTCCGATAGACGCATTTGAGCGCAGATACAGGGAACTGACCGGAAGGATCTGTACCGTACTTGCGGCAAATTCAGATCAGGTAGACCGGGTAGTATGCGGGATCGGTGTGACGATCAAAGGAGGAGATACCAAGTGAAGATAGAACTGGAAAATGTAAAACCTGCAGAAATAGAAAAACGCAGTTTTGAGATCATAACAGAAGAACTGGGAGATACGCATCTGATCCCAGGAACAGAACCGATCGTCAAACGCTGTATCCATACAAGCGCAGATTTTGATTATGCCAAGAACCTGATGTTTTCAGAAGGTGCAGTAGAAAAAGCGCTGGATGCCATCCGGAATGGTGCAGTCATTGTAACCGATACCCAGATGGGAAAAGCAGGTATCAACAAACGGAAGCTTGCAGAATACGGAGGCGAAGTTCTTTGCTTCATGTCCGATGAAGATGTAGCAGAAACTGCCAAAAAGAACGGAACCACGCGTGCCGTGGCAAGCATGGAAAAAGCAGCCGCTCTTGATAAAAAAATCATATTTGCCATCGGAAATGCCCCGACAGCCCTTGTAAGACTCTATGAACTGATCCAGGATGGCAAATTAACCCCGGAACTTGTCATCGGAGTTCCTGTAGGATTCGTAAATGTCGTCCAGTCTAAAGAGTTAATCCTTTCACTGAAAGACACGCCATATATCGTAGCAAGAGGCAGAAAAGGTGGCAGCAATATCGCTGCATGCATCTGCAATGCACTATTATATATGTTGTAGATATATAATAAACTACCCTTGTCCAATGAGGTTTTTGTATTCTAACTGTATTTGCGATAATTAAAAAAATAACTATATTGTCAGAAAATAGACACAATTCCGTATTGAATTCCGACCTGAACTCTGCTATTATAATTGTATGCTAGTTGAAGGACAGCAGGAAGGAGAAATTGATTATGGGATTTTTAACAGGAAAGACTGCAATTATCACAGGCGGCGGAAGAGCCGTATTAAGTGATGGAAGCTGCGGATCTATTGGATATGGAATTGCAACAGCTTACGCAAAAGAAGGAGCGAATCTGGTAATTACCGGGCGTAATGTAAAGAAACTCGAAGATGCCAAAGAAGAACTTGAGAGACTCTATGGCATCAAAGTATTACCTGTACAGGCTGATGTCAGCGCGGGGGCTGATAATGAAGCAACAGTACAGAACGTAGTAAAGCAGGCAATCGACACATTCGGAAGAATTGATGTCCTGATCAATAATGCACAGGCATCTGCATCCGGTGTTACGATCGCAGATCATACAACAGACCAGTTCAATCTGGCAATGTATTCCGGCGTATATGCGGTATTCTATTATATGCAGGCATGCTATCCGTACCTGAAAGAGACAAAGGGATCTGTTATCAATTTTGCTTCAGGCGCCGGACTTTTCGGAAATTACGGGCAGTGCGCATACGCAGCGGCAAAAGAAGGGATTCGTGGACTTTCCAGAGTCGCTGCAACAGAGTGGGGACCAGACGGAATCAATGTCAATATCGTATGCCCGCTCGCATGGACAGCACAGCTTGAGAATTTTCAGAAAGCTTATCCGGAAGCATTTAAGGCAAATGTAAAGATGCCGCCGGCTGGACATTACGGAGATGTAGAAAAAGAAATCGGACGTGCATGCGTACAGCTTGCATCACCGGATTTCAAATATATGAACGGAGAGACGATCACCTTAGAAGGTGGAATGGGACAGAGACCTTAAGAAAAATCCATAAAAGCCAAAGAGAGTGCCTGTGCGTTTTTTGAATCGTACAGTCGCTCTCTTTTTATTTCATAGGAAATTCCGAAGGAACTTCCTATGAAACAAAAGGCACTGCGTGCCGGAGATGCACATTCTTTTTAGCTTCTCTGTCTTGACATCTTTAAAAACGTCATTCAAAATAAGAACGGAAAGAAAATTTAAATCATTTAATCGAGGCTAAAAAGATATGAAAGCAGTTATTTTTGATATGGACGGTGTTCTGATCAACACAGAACCATTACACTATCGTTGCTGGAAGGAAATTTTAAAAGAGAAGAACGGAATCGATCTTGACTATGAGGTCTACCTTCCGTGTATCGGTTCTACCCGTGGATTCTTCATGAATCTGATCAACGAGAATTATGGACCGGTTTTTGATGATGTGGATAAGATGAATGCGCTCATGAAAGAGAAAAAAGCGCAGATTACAGAGGCGGAAGGATTTCCGGAGATGCCGGGAATCAAAGAAGCATTGAAGCAGTTAAAAGACGAAGGATATCTGCTTGCAGTAGCGTCTTCCTCTCCGGCTTATGCGATCAAAGATGCATTAAAGTCGCTGGATATGGAGAAATATTTTACAGTAGTCATGAGTGGAGATTATGTAGAACATCCAAAACCGGCACCGGATACCTTCCTTGTAACGGCAGAGAAACTGGGAATGAAGCCGGAGGACTGTCTGGTAGTAGAGGATTCAACCAACGGTGGAGAAGCTGCCAGAGCAGCAGGTATGAAATGTATCTGGTTCCACAACCCGGATTCCGGAAGGCAGGATATCCTGGATGCGGTACTGGAATTTCCGGCATGGACCAGCGAAAATGTAGAAAAAATGCTGAAAATATTAGAAAAAGAGGAAGAGTAAAGATGAGAATAAGAACAGCAGATCTGAGTGATCTGAAAGAAATTGCCCGTGTGGAGGCAGCGTGTTTCCCGGCAGCAGAAGCGGCAACAGAAGAAGAATTTGAAAAGAGACTTACTTTTTATAAAGATCATTTCTGGCTGATGTTTGAAGAAGAGAAGTTGATCGCCTTCGTGGACGGTATGGTGACGAATCAGGAAGATCTGACAGACGAAATGTATGAAAAAGCGGAAATGCATGATGAAAAAGGTGACTGGCAGATGATTTTTGGTGTAAATACGCTGCCGTCTTACCGGAAACATGGATATGCAGGAGAATTGATCAAAAGAGCGATTACAGATGCAAAAGAGCAGGGAAGAAAGGGACTTGTCCTTACCTGCAAGGACCGGCTGATATCTTATTATGCCAGGTTTGGATTCAAAAATGAAGGTGTCTCAGAATCAATACATGGAAACGTGGTCTGGAATCAGATGAGACTTACATTTGATGAAGGGCTGGGTGAATAATGTGAAAAAAAATAGGTTTGAAATTGATATGTGCAACGGCTCCATCATGGACAAGCTGATCTCTTTTTCGCTGCCGCTTATGGTTTCCGGAATTCTGCAGCTTGCGTTTAATGCAGTGGATATCATCGTGGTAGGAAGATTCTCCGGGAGTCAGGCACTTGCCGCAGTTGGCTCCACAACAGCACTGATAAATGTGTTTACGAATTTGTTTATCGGAATTTCACTTGGTGCCAATGTTCTTGCAGCCAGATTTTATGCAGCGGGCAAAGACCGGGAGATGTCGGAAACAGTACATACTTCGATCACACTTGCGCTGATCAGTGGAATTATGATGGCAGTTATCGGGGTGCTTCTTGCAAAGTGGGCACTTGAAATTATGGGAACGCCTGATGATGTGATCGGGCAGTCTGCCTTATATATGCGGATCTATTTTATGGGAATGCCATTTTTTATGTTATATAACTATGGGGCAGCCATTTTAAGGGCGATCGGTGATACAAAAAGGCCATTGATCTTCCTGATCATTTCCGGAATTGCAAATGCCGCGCTGAACATGACACTGGTTATTCTTTTTCATATGGGAGTTGCCGGGGTTGCAATTGGAACAATTATTTCACAGCTGATTTCCTGTGTGCTGGTACTGACCTGTCTGTACCGGTCGGAAGGAAGTTATCAGCTTCGTTTCTCCAAACTGAAGATCAATGGTGCCTACATGGAACAGATTTTCCAGGTGGGAGTTCCGGCGGGAATCCAGAGTACGGTCATCAATTTGTCCAATGCACTGTTGCAGTCTTCGGTTAATTCATTTGGATCGATTGCGATGGCAGGCTATACAGCAGCGAACAATATACTTGGGTTCCTTTATATGTCAGTGAATTCGATCACCCAGGCATGTATGAGTTTTACCAGTCAGAATTATGGTGTGGGTAAGCTGAAACGAATGGATAAGGTGCTGCGTGACTGTGCGATTCTGTCTATATCGATCGCGGCAGTGCTTGGTGGTCTTGCCTATAGCTTCGGACCGCAGATTCTGACAGTTTATACTTCAGATCCAAAGGTTATCAACTGCGGAATGGAAATCCTGGCGTATACATCGATCACTTATTTCCTGTGTGGGATCATGGATTTGTTTCCGGGTGCGCTTCGTGGAATGGGATATTCAGCAGTCCCGATGGTGCTTTCAGTGATCGGAACGGTGGGAACAAGAATTGTGTGGGTATTTGGAATTTTTCCGAACCACAGATCTTTATCCGTACTTTTTGTATCCTATCCGGTGTCATGGATCATTACCATTGTACTTCAGGTCGTGTGCTTCTATTTTGTGAGAAAAAGGGTACATCAGAAAGAAAAAAGATTGTTATAAACAGAACGAAATTGTGAAAATCGACAGTAGGGCATTGTGAAAAACAGACAGATTTATCTGTCTGTTTTTGTATATATATAATAAATGTGCTTGCAATAGAAAGACACATGTGCTTGTATCTGATACAAAAACATGAATATGTAAAATGTTTGTGCATCACGGAAATATAGATTGAAAAGAGAGGAAAAATAGGGTATCCTAAGTATAGAAAGACAAAAATAATAAAAAGTCCGTAATGAACGGACATATGTGTCATGCGGAGGTAATGAAGATGAATGATAATAAAATGTGGGCGCTTGTAAAGGAAAAACCGGAACAGGGACTCTGGATGAAAAGAGTACCGATTCCTGAAGTAGGACCAAATGACGTAAAGATCAAGATCCATAAAAATGCAATCTGTGGTACTGATGTACATATTTACCAGTGGAATGAATGGGCACAGCACACCATTCCGATCGGACTGACCGCAGGACATGAATATGTCGGGGAAGTTGTAGAAGTCGGTACAGGTGTACAGGGATTCAAGGTGGGCGATCTGGTATCCGGTGAAGGACATATCACTTGTGGAAAATGCAGAAACTGTCTGGAAGGGCACAAAGAGAACTGCAAAGATGCCAAAGGTGTTGGGGTAAACCGGAACGGTGCGTTTGCAGAATATCTGGTTATTCCCGCTTCAAATGTATGGCCGTGCAATCCGGCAATTGATGAAGAATTATATGCGATCTTTGATCCATTTGGAAATGCAACCCATACTGCATTATCTTACGACATGCTTGGTGAAGATGTGCTGATCACAGGTGCAGGGCCGATTGGGATCATGGCAGCGGCGATCGCAAAATTTGCAGGAGCAAGACATGTGGTAATCACGGATATGAACCAGTACCGTCTGGATCTGGCAGCAAAAATGGGTGCGACCAGATGCGTTAATCTGACACAGGAAAAACTGACGGATGTGATGCATGAGATCGGAATGACAGAAGGCTTTGATATCGGACTTGAGATGTCCGGAAGCCAGCCGGGACTTTCTGATATGATCCATAACATGAAACATGGTGGAAAGATCGCACTTCTCGGATTGCAGAGACAGGATGCAACCGTAGATCTTGAGACGGTGATCTTCAATGGGCTGAATATCCGCGGAATTTATGGAAGAAAAGTATGGGATACCTGGTATAAGATGTCTACGATGATTCAGGCAGGACTTGATATTTCACCGATCATCACACACCATTTTGATATCCGCGATTATGAAAAAGGATTTGAGGCAATGATCTCAGGACAGTCAGGAAAGGTGATCCTTGACTGGGCACATATTAACGATTAGGAAAAGCAGAAGAAGGAGAGAATAAAATGGCAAGAAAAAATGATATTTTAAGTATTTATACAAAAGAAGTAGAACAGATCAAAGCAGATGGTCTTTTCAAAGGGGAAGCACCGTTCGTATCTCCGCAGGGCGCAAAGGTTGTAATGGAAGACGGAAGAGAGCTTCTTAATATGTGTGCCAATAACTATCTTGGACTTGGAGACAATCAGAGACTGATCGATGCAGCGAAGAAAACTTATGATGAAAAAGGATATGGGGTTGCTTCTGTCAGATTTATCTGCGGAACACAGGACATCCACAAAAAACTGGAAAAGAAGATTTCCGGATTTCTGGGAACAGATGATACGATTTTATATTCTTCCTGCTTTGATGCAAATGGTGGACTTTTTGAAACAATCCTGACTGCAGAGGATGCAGTGATCAGTGATGAACTGAACCATGCTTCCATCATTGATGGAGTTCGTCTTTGTAAGGCAAAAAGATACCGCTATAAAAATAATAACATGGAAGATCTGGAAGCACAGCTTCAGGCTGCAGATGCAGCAGGAGCAAGAGTCAAACTGATCGCTACAGACGGTGTATTTTCAATGGATGGAATCATCTGTAACTTAAAAGGTGTCTGCGATCTTGCTGATAAATACAACGCACTGGTTATGGTGGATGACAGCCATGCAGTGGGATTTGTAGGAGCACACGGCAGAGGAACTTCCGAATACTGTGGCGTAGAAGGAAGAGTGGATATCATTACAGGAACACTCGGAAAAGCACTCGGTGGGGCTTCCGGTGGATATACATCAGGAAGAAAAGAGATCATCGATCTGCTTCGTCAGAGAAGCCGTCCGTACCTGTTCTCCAACTCTCTTGCACCGGCAATCGCAGGAGCAAGTATTGAGATGTTCAATATGCTGGAAGAAAGCACCGAGCTTCGTGACCATCTGGAAGAAGTAACCGCATACTACCGCAAGCAGCTGGTAGAAAACGGATTTGATATCATCGAAGGAACCCATCCATGTGTACCGGTTATGCTTTATGATGAAAGACTTGCCGGAGAATATGCAAAGAAAATGATGGAAAAAGGGGTATATGTGGTTGCATTCTCTTATCCGGTTGTACCGAAAGGAAAAGCAAGAATCCGCACACAGGTATGCGCGAGCCATACAAAAGAAGATATTGATTTCATTATCAAATGTTTTAAAGAGACTAGAGAAGAGATTGGAAAATAAATTGCTACAGGATAGAAAAATGCCGGACAGTACAAAATGTTGCCCGGCATTTTGTGATGATATAACAGAGAAATTTGACTAAAAAATGTTACAGGAAAATTTTCGGAGGCGTTAAATAAAAATAAAAGAATATTTTTGGAATGTAATCATGGTAATTATGTAAAACCTGAAAAAATGGAGAGAAAAGCTTGTGGGAAAGGCAGGAATACTATAAAATAAACAGGGAACAATAAAAAGATGAATGGGGTGTCATCTGACAGAGGAGAGAAAAGATGGAACAAAAAATATACAATGAATATGTGGAAATTTTAAAGGAAGAGCTGCTTCCGGCGATGGGATGTACAGAGCCGATTGCAGTAGCTTACGCGGCAGCAGTTGCAGTTCAGGCTCTTGGGGAAAAGCCGGAATCTGTAGAAGTAAATGTCAGTGCAAATATTATTAAGAATGTAAAAAGTGTCGTTGTACCGTGCACAGGAGGACTTCGCGGAATCGGTGCAGCAGTCTGTGCAGGGATTGTAGCCGGATGTCCGGAAAAAGAACTGGAAATTCTGGAAGAGATCACAGGGGAACAGAAAGTAGAAATGAAAAAGATGCTGGATACTATGCCGATGACAATCCGGGAATCCGATAAAGAATATATTTTCGACATCCAGATCAAGGCATGTGCAGGCGGACACAGCGGATACGTAGAGATCGCAGGTTTTCACACCAATGTGATCTGTGTAAAGAAAGATGATGAGATCATCAGAGAAAAAGCATATGAAGAGCAGGGATCCAGCTGTGCGACGGACCGTTCTCTTCTGACTGTGGAGAAGATCATTGAATTCGCAGACTGCGTAGACGTTGCAGACGTAGAGGAAGTTCTGCAGAGACAGATTGATTATAACTGGGCAATTGCCGAAGAAGGCATGACAGGAAACTGGGGGGCTGCCATTGGAAAGACTTTGATGGAAGCATATGGAAACAGTGTACATAACCGTGCGAAAGCGATGGCAGCGGCCGGATCGGATGCAAGAATGAACGGATGTGAACTTCCGGTTGTCATCAATTCGGGAAGCGGTAACCAGGGAATGACAACTTCTCTTCCGGTGATCGTCTATGCAAAAGAGCTGAATGTCTCAAAAGAGATGATGCTCCGCGCGCTGGTTGTGTCAAATCTGATCACAATCCATATGAAGACAGGAATCGGAAGACTGTCTGCATATTGCGGCGCGATCAGTGCAGGATGTGGTGCAGGTGCCGGAATCTGTTATCTGTATGGCGGACATGCATATGAGATTTCTCATGTAATTGTAAATGCAGTTGCCATTAACTCAGGTGTTGTGTGTGATGGAGCGAAGGCAAGCTGCGCGGCAAAAATCGCATCAGCTGTAGAAGCAGGGCTTCTGGGACTTCAGATGCAGAAAAATGGAAAGCAGTTCTATGGCGGAGACGGACTTGTAGAAAAAGGTGTAGAAAACACGATCCGTAATATCGGAGAGCTTGCAAAGAAGGGAATGCGTGAGACGGATAAAACGATCATCCAGATCATGACAAGATAAGAAAAAGAGAAAAGAACTGGTAGAAGAGGCACTTGCATTTACCGGACTTAAGAAAAATATGACTAATATTGAAAAAATAAAACATCTGCGGTATGCATATCGCAGATGTTTTATTTTTGACCGTTAGCTATTTATACTTTTTATTTTTGAATATACTTCTTCAACAACAAAAGCGTATTCTTTACCCCATCCATATGGGATCTTTCATAGTTATGTGATGCATACACCCCAGGGCCAATCAGACCATGACGGATATCATATCCTGCCCGAAGAGTTGCCTCTACATCAGAACCGTAATGCGGATACACATCGATCGCATAATCCAATCCTTCTTCTTTTGCAGTTTCGGCAAGAGCGGATGTTACGTCGTAGTTGTAAGGACCGCCGGAATCTTTTGCGCAAATAGATACCATGCGTTCGGTACATCCGAGATCGGATCCGACGCAGCCCATGTCAACAGAAATCATCTCTGTTGTATCTTCGGCAACAAAACTTCCGCCGTGTCCGACTTCTTCATATACAGTGAAAAGGAGAGAAACTTTGCGGGAAAGCGCAATAGATTCATCTTTTACGCATTTTGCCAGACCGAGAAGGATGGCAGCAGAAAGCTTGTCATCTAAGAAACGGCTTTTGATATAACCGCTCGGTGTGATCTGGGTACGCGGGTCCATGGCGATGATATCTCCAGGCTGTACGCCAAGTGAAAGAGTTCCTTCTTTAGTGTCCACATTTTCGTCCAGAAGGATTTCCATATTTTCTTCTTTTGTCTCAACAGCAGAATCTGCAACATGAACAGAAGGTTCAGTATTTAGTACTACACCGGTATAAACGCGTCCGTCGCGTGTGTGGATCGTGCAGTTTTCCCCATCAGCGGTACTCCACTGGTGTCCACCGAGAGTAGTCGGACGCAGTCTTCCATTGGCTTTGACAGAACGCACCATGGCACCGAGGGTATCAACGTGTGCTGCAAGTACCAGCGGATTCCCCTCTCCGCCGATCGTTACGAATACATTGCCTTTGTTAGAAAGCTGTGGTTCATATCCCATATCTGATAAAGTCTTCATCAGGTATGCAGCCACATCTTTGGTATAACCGGATGGGCTTGGAATAGAAGTTAAAGCTTTCAGTTCGTTTCCGATAAATTCAAGATAATTTTGCATAGAAAATTCCCCCAAAAAATTTATAGTATATATCATAATAGTTTAATGGAAGAGGATGGAAAATGCAATATACATTGAAGGATAATTTAAAAAGGTTATAATAATTGATGAAAAAATAGATTTATGATTTATTAAAAAAGAATCAAATATTGCTTCCGATATATTTGCTGGTGAATTAACCGTATCAGGAGTATAATAGACTTAAAATATTATAGGAGGACAAGGTTAATTATGGGGGAAACATCAAACGCTAATCTACTGACAACGGGATCTATTCCGAAAAAGATTATTATGTTTGCGATTCCGCTTCTATGGGGAAATTTATTCCAGCAGTTGTATAATGTGGCGGATTCGCTGATCGTGGGAAATTTTCTTGGGAATAATGCACTTGCAGCTGTCAGCTCATCAGGGAATCTGATATTCCTGATGGTAGGATTTTTTGGGGGAATTGGCGTGGGAGCCGGTGTTGTCATTGCGAGGTATTTTGGAGCCGGAGAATATGAGAAGCTGAAAAAAGCAATCCATACGGCACTGGCATTTGGTGGCGTATGTGGAATTTTTCTTACGGTTGCCGCGTTGATCCTTGCACCGCAGATTTTAAAACTGATTGGTACGCCGGAAGAGGTACTGCCGAAATCACTGGTTTATTTCAGAGTGTATTTTGCAGGTTCACTTGGATTTGTAATTTATAACTTTGGAATGGGGATTTTGCAGTCACTTGGTGACAGTAAGAGTCCGGTCATCTATCTGATCATTTCAGCGTGTCTGAATGTGATTCTGGATCTGGTGCTGATCGGAGGCTTAGGATTTGGTGTAGGTGCAGCCGCTTTTGCAACGATTGTTTCACAGATATTAAGTGCGGTTCTGTGTATCAGAAAACTGCGCAGGGAACCAGAGGCGTTCCGGTTATCTTTTCGTGAACTTCGGATGAATGGGAATATGCTGCGGCTGATCGTGGTAAACGGAATACCGGCAGGAATCCAGAATTCCATTATTGCGGTTGCAAATGTATTTGTACAGTCGAATATTAATCAGTTTGGGGCTCTGGCAATGGCCGGATGTGGGTCATATTCCAAAATTGAAGGATTTGGATTTATTCCGGTTACCTGCTTCTCACAGGCACTCACGACGTTTATTGGACAGAATCTGGGAGCAAAAGAGTATGACCGGGCAAAAAAAGGGGCATTGTTTGGAACCATTTGTGGAATCGGGATAGCAGAAGTGATCGGAATAGCAGTTTTTTTCTTTTCACCATACCTGATCGCTGCGTTTGGAGGAGATCAAAAAGCAATTGAATATGGAATTGCAGAGGCACATACGATCGCTCTTTTCTATTGTCTGCTTGCGTTTTCGCATTGTATGGCAGCAATTCAGAGAGGGGCGGGAAGAAGTATTGTTCCGATGTTTGTTATGATGCTTGTATGGTGCGGAGTCCGGGTAACCTATATTAGTATTGTTATCAGGATTATTCCGGTGATCAATGTAATCTACTGGGCATATCCACTTACCTGGTTTATCAGTTCGGTGATATTTTTGATTCTGTTTCTTAAGACAGACTGGATTCACGGATTAGAGAAACAGTGACAGGGCGCATAAAAAAAAGCTGTACACTACTTATGTAGTGTGCGGCTTTCTTTTTTTGTTTCATAGGAGATTCCGAAGGAACTTCCTATGAAACAAAAGGCACTGCGTGCCGGAGATGCGCACTCGCACGAAGATGAAGAATGTCGCAAGCGGTCTACGCTCCGCTTCGGTCGTTGCTTAACGAGCGCCACTGGCGCTCAGCAACGCACTCGGCGCGAGAATGTGCCGAGGCACATTCTTTCTTATATTTTTGCGTGAAATTACAGGGAAAGGGAATGAAGTTCCGTAAAAAATGAAGGATAAGATACATCTACACACTGACCATTCTGGATTTCAGTATTTCCCTCGGCGGCAAGGGCTGCGATGGAAAAGGCCATTGCGATCCGGTGATCCAGATAACTGTTGATCTGTCCTCCATGAACCGGATTACCGCCACGGATGATCATGCCGTCGTCGGTTGGTGTTACATCAACGCCCATGGCAAGAAGTCCTTCTGTAGTTGTTTTGATACGGTCAGTCTCTTTGACCTTCAATTCGGCAGCATCCCTGATGATCGTAGTTCCCTCGGCGAAAGCAGCCATCACTGCAATCATCGGAATCTCATCGATCAGTGTAGGGATGATTGCACCTTCTACGGTGGTTCCGTGAAGAGTGCTTGTACGTACAAGAAGATCGGCAGTTGGTTCACCACTGTCACGATTTTCATTTAGATAGGTAATGTCTGCCCCCATTGCCCTGCATACTTCAAGGATTCCGGCACGGGTCGGGTTAGTACCTACATTCTTTATCAGAAGTTCAGAACCTGGAACCAGAAGGGCAGCAGCGATGAAGTAAGCAGCAGAAGAAATATCTCCGGGAACCAGGATCTTCTGTCCGTATAATTCCTCACATGGGAGAATAGATGCAGTTGCACTGCCATCAGAATGTACTTCTGTCTGTACGTTGGCACCGAAGCCATTCAGCATCAGTTCTGTATGATTACGGGAAAGTACAGGTTCTGTAACCAGGGTTAATCCGTCTGCATAAAGTCCTGCCAGGAGTACGGAAGATTTAACCTGAGCAGAAGCTACTTTTGAGTGATAGTGGATTGCGTGCAGGGATGGATTCTGACCGGCAGGAAGCAGGCTGTTGATCAAAAGTGGTGCACACCCGTTCCCATTCTGGCTTAAAATATCAGCGCCCATCATCCCAAGAGGCTCCATGATCCTCTTCATCGGGCGGGAGTTCAGAGAAGCATCGCCGGAAAGAGTGGTGGCAAACGGCTGACCGGAAAGAATACCGGAAATCAGTCTTGTGGTGGTTCCGCTGTTCCCCACATCTAAAAAAGAAGAAGGTTCGGAAAGTCCGTGAAGGCCTTTGCCGTGAACCAGGATACGGTCAGGTGTGTCTTCGATATTGATTCCCATGGCACGAAAGCAGCCGATGGTAGAGAGGCAGTCGGCACCGTGAAGAAAATGTGTGATCTCAGTAGTTCCTTTTGCCAGTGCACCGAACATAATAGAACGGTGGGAGATGGATTTATCGCCGGGAACAGATACTTCCCCGCGAAGCTGTTTAACAGGTTGGATTTGCATAATATAGTAACCTCTCATTCGTAAAATTCTATTTTCAAGCATTGTGACCAATTTACACAAAGTTCTGAAAAGATTTTTTGGACTGTCTTGCATTTAATGATGTGAGTGTCAAAAGTCCTCTTGCAAGCAAGCTTGCATCGGCTTTCTGACCTTTTGACCCTGGTATCATCATTTAATTATTAACGCTCATAAACAATATAACGATGCTTCTGCAAAAGTGCTACTGCCTTCTCACAGGAGATGCTGTCATAGAATTCGATGCGGAGTACGCCTTCTTCAAATTCACGGTTATGAACAATTCCAATGTTCTTAATGCTGAGTGCATTAGAAGCGAGGATGGTCGCAATGGTGGCGATCACACCGGCTTCATCCGGGATGTCACAGTAGATCTCGAATGCACGCTTGATCGGGCCGGCAGAACCGTTTGGCATGGAATTGCGGTAGTTCCGGGAATGGTCGAACATATCGTAGATTCCCTGGGAGTCTCCGGCATCAACCAGTTTTTTCGCTTCATTTAATGTTTCGATATAATTTCCAAGGATCTGGGAAATATTACTCTGATTCTGTGCACAGATATGTTCCCACATGGTCGGTGAGGAAGAGGCGATTCGCGTAATGTCCTTAAAGCCGCCGGCGGCGAGGGTTTTCATCAGCTCATCCTTGGTGTCGGTGTCTCTGACAAAGTTGACCAGACTTGCGGCAATGATATGTGGCAAGTGGCTGATCGTGCCGGTGACGATGTCGTGTTCATGATAATCTAGTACGATCGGAAGTGCACGCAAGGATTCTACGAAGGATGCGTATGCATCAACCTTTTTTTTCGCTACTTTGGCGGAAGGGGTGAGAACAAAGTAAGCGTTCTCGATCAGGATTGGTTTGGAATTGGCAAAACCACTCTTTTCGGAACCGGCCATCGGGTGTCCTCCGATAAAGTAATCCTCCAGTCCCAGCCGGATGATCTCGTCATGGATCGGAGTTTTGACACTTCCGACGTCAGTCAGGATCATATCATCATGCAGGTAAGGCATCATCTGCTTTAAATATGCAGTATTGAAAGCAACCGGGGCACATAAGAAGATGTAGTTGCAGCTTCGGAAATTATCATCGATTGAGGTACAGGCCACATTGATGATGGATTCTTGTGTGGCAAGTGCCAGAGTTTCTCTATTCTTGTCGAAAGCGACAATCTCATAATCCGGATAATATCGCCGGATCGCCTTTGCAATAGAGCCCCCAATGAGTCCGAGTCCGATAAATCCGATTTTTTTCTGTTTCATAATCTTTCGTCCTTTCGTGATAGTCTACCCTTCATAATATAGGAAAACAGGCTATCTGTCAATAAAGCAATACTTTAAAGTGTAAAAGTGAAAGTTTTTGTTGAAATTCTATAAAATAGTTGTGTTTTTATAGAAAGTTTAGTACAATATATCCATGAGAAACTTTAGCAAGGAGGCAGCAAGCATGAAGGTTTACAGAACGGATGAAATTAGAAACGTGGTCCTTTTAGGACATGGGGGAAGCGGAAAGACCAGTCTGGCAGAAGCGATGGCTTATGTATCTGGAGCAACAAATCGTATGGGATCTGTTGAGAACGGTAATACGATCAGTGATTTTGATAAAGAAGAACAGAAACGTAAATTCTCACTTAGCACAAGTCTGATTCCGATTGAATGGGAAAAAGCAAAGATTAATATCCTTGATACACCTGGATATTTTGATTTTGTCGGAGAAGTGGAAGAAGCAGTCAGCGCAGCCGATGCAGCTGTTATCGTTGTTTCCGGAAAAGCCGGTGTGCAGGTAGGAACCGAGAAAGCATGGGAGCTCTGTGATAAGTATAATCTTCCGCGTATGATCTATGTTACTGAGATGGATGTGGATGATGCCAGCTTCCGTCAGGTTGTTGAAGATCTGACCGCAAGATACGGTAAAGTGATCGCACCACATTTCCAACCGATCCGTGAGAACGAGAAATTAGTAGGTTATGTCAATGTTATCAAGAATGCAGGTAGAAGATACACCGGACTTGGACAGAGAGAAGAGTGTGAGATTCCGGATTACTGTCTGCCGAACCTGCAGATTTACAGAGAGAAGCTTCTTGAAGCAGTGGCAGAGACCAGTGAAGCATTTATGGAACGTTATTTTGAGGGAGATGAATTCTCGGTTGAAGAGATCCGCTCTGCCATGAGAACAGAAGTTATGGACGGAGATATCGTTCCGGTAGCAATGGGATCCAATGTTCAGGCACAGGGTGTTGCAAACTTACTGTCTGATATCGTAAGATTTTTCCCAAGTCCGGAATACCGTGAATGCGTAGGTATCAACCGTAAGACCAATGAGATCTTTGAAGCACATCATGATTTTGCAGCCGCAAAGACCGCATATGTATTCAAGACCATGGTAGATCCGTTTATCGGAAAATATTCTTTCGTAAAAGTATGTTCCGGTGTATTAAAGGGGGATGATGTCCTTTACAATCCGGAGTCAGATGCAGAAGCAAAGATCGGCAAGATCTACACCTTATCCGGCAACAAACCGGTAGAAGTTCAGGAACTGTTTGCAGGTGATATCGGAGCGATTGCAAAACTGACAAGTACAAAGACAGGGGATACCCTTTCAACAAAAAATACACCGGTATCTTATGGAAGAACCGAATACTCCAAACCGTATACATATATGAAGTATGTAGTGAATAACAAAGGTGATGAGGACAAGGTATCACAGGCTCTTGCGAAGATGATGGCAGAGGATGTGACACTGAAAGTGGTAAATGACAGTGAGAACCGCCAGTCACTGATTTATGGAATGGGTGACCAGCATCTGGAAGTGACAGCAAGCAAGCTGGCAGAACGTTACAAAGTCGGAATCAGACTGGAGACACCAAAAGTTGCATTCCGTGAGACAATCCGCAAGAATTCGGATGTAGATACCAAGTATAAGAAACAGTCCGGAGGACATGGACAGTATGGACATGTTAAGATGCGTTTTGAACCATCCGGAGATCTGGATACACCGTATGTATTCCAGGAAGAAGTAGTCGGAGGTGCTGTTCCGAAGAACTATTTCCCGGCGGTTGAAAAAGGATTGCAGGAATCTGTATTAAAAGGACCTCTCGCCGGATATCCGGTAGTTGGCGTGAAAGCAACCCTGTATGATGGATCTTACCATCCGGTAGATTCTTCTGAAATGGCATTTAAGACTGCGACGATCCAGGCATTTAAGAAAGGATTTATGGAAGCAGGACCGGTTCTTCTTGAGCCAATCGCATCTGTGAAAGTAACCGTTCCGGATGATTATACCGGAGACGTTATGGGAGATCTGAACAAGAGACGTGGCCGTGTTCTTGGAATGAATCCACAGTCAGGCGGATATCAGGTAATTGAAGCGGATGTACCGATGACAGGCATGTTTGGATATTGCACAACACTTCGTTCTATGACAGGTGGACGAGGAAGCTATTCGTATGAATTTGCCCGTTATGAACAGGCTCCGGCAGATGTACAGGAAAAAGAAATTGAAAAGCGTGCAGCTGAAGAATAAGAATAAGGAAAAGCCGGGAGAAAATCCCGGTTTTTTCTATTGTACTTTCGTACTAAAAGTGGTATACATATTATGATGGTGGCAGCTTCGGCTGTCCCATTGGTATTTTATACAATTTTAGTATTAAAGGCTTAGTATTAAGAGCAAAAGTAGAGGAAAAGAAAAATGAAAATTGTAATTATTGGGGACGGGAAGGTTGGTCATAAACTGACCATACAGTTATCCGAAGAAAATTACGATGTGGTTTTGATTGACCAGAATGAGGGAAAATTAAAAGAAGCACTGAATCAGCTTGATATTCTCTGCATTACCGGAGATGGTGCAGATGCGAAAGTGCAGAAAGAAGCAGGAGTGCCGGGCGCTGATCTTGTTGTGGCATGTGCATCGACAGATGAACTGAATATGCTGAGCTGCCTGCTCGCAAAGAGACTGGGGGCAAAGCACACGATCGCCCGTGTAAGGAATCCAATCTATTATCAGCAGATCGATCTTTTGAAAGAGGACTTAAGACTGAGTATGGCTGTCAACCCGGAACTTATGGCTGCATTTGAGATTTCCAGATCGATCCTTCTTCCGGATACTGCAAAGGTAGAGACTTTTATGAAGGGAAAAGTCGAAATGGTAGAATTCATTGTCAAAGAAAGAAGCCATCTGGGCGGAGTATCGCTTGCTGAGCTTTACCGCAAGTTCCAGATCAAAGTTCTGGTATGTGCTGTAAGACGTGGATCGGAAGTGATCATCCCGAATGGTGATTTTGTCATCCATGATGGAGACCGGCTTCATATTGTTGCATCCCACAAATATATTGAAGAATTTTTCCATCTGATCGGAAAGCGGAAAGAGCCGAAGAATATTCTGGTTTGTGGTGGGGGAAAAGTCGGATATTATCTGGCAAAACAGCTTTTAGGACTTGGTATGCAGGTTAAGATCATTGAGCAGGACTGGAAGAAATGCGAAGATCTCTGCGACCAGCTTCCGAAAGCGACGATCATCTGTGGGAATGCCGCAGATCATGACCTTCTGATCGAAGAAGGAATTGAACAGGCAGATGCCCTGGTCAGCCTGACCGGTATGGATGAGGAGAATATTATCCTTGCACTTTTTGCAAAGACAAAAGGTGTGGACAAGATCGTGGCAAAGGTCAACGAAGACGGACGTGCCCAGCTTGTCGAGGAACTTGGGATCGATCTGATTGTATCAGCAAAGACTGCAACAGCAGATGCGATCATGAGTTATGTGCGTGCACGCCAGAATTCTCTCAAGAATGTCAATGTTGAATCTATGTATCAGCTGGTTGGCGGAAGAGTAGAAGCACTGGAATTTATTATCAAAGAAAAAACAGAATATACAGATATCCCGTTTAAGGATCTGGAACTGAAGCCGAACAATCTGATCGCATGTATCGGAAGAAAACGGCAGATTATTATTCCGGACGGGGATGAATCCATTCAGGTGGGCGACAGTGTTGTAATCGTTACGACCCAGAAGAAAGTTAAGGATATCACAGATATTCTGGCTGAGCAATAGGGGTGAAAAGAAATGAATGTGAAAATGATACGCTATATCATCAGTAAGATGATGGGAGTAGAGGGACTGCTGATGCTGCTTCCGATGATGGTTGGAATTATTTATGGCGAGCACACATCGGTTTATTTTCTGATTACAGCTGCGATCCTGACGGCAATTTATCTGCTGTTTGGCAGAAAATGCCCGGAGAACATGACGATTTATGCCAAAGAAGGTCTGATCATTGTTGCAACGGCCTGGATTTTCTGGTCACTTGCAGGTGCACTTCCATTTGTACTCAGTAAAAGTATTCCAAGCTATGTGGATGCTTTTTTTGAAACAGTATCCGGATTTACGACGACAGGTTCTACGATCCTGACTGAGATTGAAGGACTTCCGAAAGGAATTCTTTTCTGGCGTTCCCTGACACATTGGGTTGGTGGAATGGGAGTGCTGGTATTTGTTATGGTACTTACCTCTCTGGATGAGAAGAATTCCATGCATCTGATGCGTGCGGAAGTTCCGGGACCAGAGGCAGATAAACTGGTTCCAAAGGCAAGAGGAACCGCAAGGATCCTGTATGGAATGTATTTTGCACTGACTGCAATTGAGGTAGTTTTTCTTCTGGCAGGAGGGATGAACCTGTTTGACGCAGTGACACATGCATTCAGTACTGCCGGTACCGGAGGATTTTCCAGCTACAATGCAAGTGTGGCACACTTCAACAGTGCCTACATTGATGGTGTGATCACCGTATTTATGATCCTGTTTGGTATCAATTTTAACCTGTATTTTTTTCTGCTTTTGAAAGAATTTAAGAGTGTATTTAAGAATGAGGAGTTGCGTGCTTACCTGGGAATCATTGCAGGAGCAACCGTTGTGATCACCTGCAATATCGCCGGAGGTTATCATTCTCTTTTAAAGGCATTCCGCTATGCGGCGTTCCAGGTGGCATCCGTGATCACGACAACTGGATTTGTAACGGCAGATTTCAACAAGTGGCCGGAGCTTTCCAAATGTGTTCTGCTTCTTGTGATGGTAATCGGTGCTTCTGCCGGTTCAACAGGCGGTGGTATCAAAGTATCAAGACTTCTGATCCTGGTAAAAAGCATCCGCCGGGAGCTGAAAACTATGATCCATCCGAAAGCAGTCAATATCGTAAAAATAAATGGGAAAAAAGTGAAAGAAGAGACGATGCGGGGGGTATATGTATACTTTATTGCGTATATACTAATCCTGATCGTATCCGTGCTTCTGATCTCGATCAATAACTTTGATTTTACTACTTCATTTACCGGAGTGCTTACTACACTTAATAATGTAGGACCGGGACTGAATCTGGTAGGACCGGTGGAAAATTTTGCGAAGTTCTCAGACTTTTCGAAGATTGTTTTCTGCGTGGATATGCTGATCGGACGACTGGAAATCTTCCCGTTCCTGATGCTGTTCTCGCCGTCACTTTGGAGTAGAAAATTCTAAGACAGCTTTGGTAAGGTAAAACGATGAAAAGGAGAATTTATGAAAAAGAAAAATATAGCGATTAGTTTTCTGCTGCTTTTAGTGGCAGCAGGAATCTGGTATTATGTATCACTGCCGGCTTTTAATATCCATTCTTCCGGAGTGTGGTATTTTGTGCTTGTTCTGGTGCTTGCGGTCGGTCTTGTGCTTGCAGGAAAAAAAGGCTTGCGATACGGAGCGATTGATCTGAAGGAGATGAAAGAATCCAAAGGTTTCAAATGGTGTGTCCGTCTTTTTATTCTTTTGTTAGTGGTTTATCTGGCCGGAACCATTCTTTCTTCACCGATTGTGAATGCGAAGAAATACCAACAGCTTCTGAAGGTAGAAGAGGGCGAATTCACAAAAGATATCGAGGAGCTTTCCTTTGACCAGATCCCGCTTCTGGATAAGGAGTCTGCGCAGCTTTTAGGAGACCGGAAGATGGGAAGCATGTCAGATATGGTATCCCAGTTTGAGGTGGACGATATCTACAGTCAGATCAACTACAAGGATCGTCCGGTCCGTGTGTCACCTTTGAAATATGCGAATCTGATCAAATGGTTTACCAATCGGAAAGATGGACTTCCTGCATATATCCGGATCGATATGGCAAGTCAGACAACGGAGATGGTAAAGCTGGAGCAGGGAATGAAGTATTCGACCAGCGAGCATTTTGGAAGAAATATTTACCGTCATCTTCGTTTTGCGCATCCGACTTATATTTACGGAGACCTTAGTTTTGAAATTGATGATAATGGTGTTCCATACTGGGTAGCACCGGTCAAAAAGTATAATATCGGTCTTTTCGGAGGAGAAACGGTAGGACATGTGGTGCTCTGCAATGCGATCACCGGCGAAATGCAGGACTACAGGATCGATGAAGTCCCGGAATGGATCGACCGAGCCTATTCGGCAGATCTTCTGGTACAGCTTTATGATTATTATGGCACGTTAAAGCATGGGTATTTTAACAGTGTACTCAGCCAGAAAGATTGTCTGAAGACAACAAACGGATATAATTATCTGGCGATTGATGATGATGTATGGGTGTACACGGGAGTAACTTCTGTAAACAGTGACCAGTCCAATGTGGGATTTGTTCTGATGAACCAGAGAACTATGGAGACAAAGTATTATCCGGTGGCAGGTGCGATCGAGGATTCTGCGATGGCATCGGCAGAAGGACAGGTACAGAACCTGAAGTATCGGGCGACTTTCCCGCTGTTGCTTAACATTTCCGGGGAGCCGACTTACTTTATGGCACTTAAGGATGATGCAGGACTTGTGAAAAAGTATGCAATGGTCAATGTCCAGAAGTACCAGGTTGTTGCGATCGGGGATACGGTAAGTGTATGTGAAGAATCCTACAATAATCTGCTTCTTACCAATGGAATCAAGGAAAAAGAAGAAGTGAAGATGGATACCGGCACGATCGAAGGAAAGATCACGAAAATCGCCCAGGGCGTTATAGATGGAGATTCTCATTACTACATTATGCTGGAAGGATCAGATGAGATTTTTGATGTATCGGTAGTCGATTTTATTGAGATCATCAAGTACAATGTGGGAGATGATGTAAAACTGGAGTATGCAAAAGGGGATAAGGCAAATACGGTTTTGTCTTTGAAATAGCATGTTTTTGACCCTGGTATCATAGCATAAAAAGAATGTGCTCTGTCACATTTGGAAAACCATAAAAGGAGGGATGAAGATTTACAGAAAATCTTCATCCCTCCTTTTGGATAATGTCTATCTTAGTTAAGGAGTGTACAATTTTCAAAATCTACATTACCAAGCTGTTCATTCGTTGCACTGATGCTGACATAAAAATCTACATCATTTTCTTTGGAGATCTTTTTCAGTGTTTCGATGAAAGAAGGAATGTTCTCAAGTGTGATGTCGGCGTGTTTTAAAATACCGTCGATAAAGATTGCTTTGATATCATGGTCTGCGCTTAACATACCGTAAATAAATCCAAGATATTCATCGGTATTGGTGATTACATCATAGTCATCCATGCAGATCGCTCTGATGTTGAAAGATAAGCTGTATGTATCTCTGTGGCTCTTCTTGATGAAGAATACGTTTCCTTCACATGTCTTTACAGCTTCGTTAGCACGTTCGATCATTTGCTGGGTTTTTCCGCTTCCTTTTGGGCCTGTCAATAAATTAACCATATTATCAAGTCTCCTTTGTTTATGAATTTGTACTAAAAAAGTACGAGATTTTATAAAACTATTATACACTAATCACAATGCATTAACAAGCTATTTATTTGCATCTTTTAAAGAAATGTGATACGATATAGCTCGGAAACAATTTGCAGTTAGAAAAGGCTAATTTATGAAATTATAATAATAAGAAAAGAGGAACGAAAAATGACGAAAGTTGATATTATTTCTGGTTTCCTGGGAGCAGGAAAGACAACATTCATCAAGAAACTGATCGAGGATGTATTTCCGGGAGAAAGACTGGTCCTGATCGAGAACGAATTTGGGGAGATCGGTATTGATGGCGGATTCTTAAAAGATGCCGGCGTTGAGATCACAGAGATGAACTCAGGATGTATCTGCTGTACACTGGTGGGGGATTTTAGCAAAGCACTTCAGAAAGTACTTGTAGATTATACACCGGATCGTGTCATCATCGAACCTTCAGGAGTTGGAAAGCTTTCTGATGTTGTAAAAGCAATCGAGGGTGTCAAAGATGAGGCAGATATTGAGATTGACGGAAGAATCACAGTTGTTGACGGTAAGAAAGCAAAAATCTATCTCAAGAACTTCGGAGAATTCTTCAATAACCAGGTAGAGCATGCATCTACGATCGTTATCAGCCGTACCCAGATGATGACAGATGAAAAGGTAGAAGAGTGCGTGCATATGCTGCGTGAGAAAAATGCAGAGGCAACCATTATTTCCACACCTTGGGAAGAACTTGGAAAAGATGCCGTTTTGCATGCCCTGCAGCATGGCGCTGAGATCGAAGGTATCCTGGAAGAACATGCACACGAGCATGACGACCACGAACATCACCATCATCATGATGACGAATGTGGCTGCGGTCATGATCACGACCATCATCACGATCACGAAGAGCATGAGCATCATCACGAACATGATGAGAACTGCACCTGCGGATGCCATGACCATCACCACGGACACGAAGGACATCATCATGCAGATGAAGTATTTACGAGCTGGGGCAAGGAGACTGCTCATAAGTATACAGAAGAAGAACTGGATTACCTGCTGAAAGCATTATCTGAGACAGATGCTTACGGAACCGTACTTCGTTCCAAAGGAATTATCCAGATGGCAGACGGTTCCTGGAAGCAGTTTGATATGGTTCCGGAAGAATATGAAGTCCGTGAGGGACAGGCTGATTACACAGGACGTGTATGCGTGATCGGAACAGATCTCAAAGAAGAGGATCTGATTAAGTTATTCCATATCTAGGAGGAGCAAGCGGCGATGACAACACCGGTATATATCTGTACAGGATTTCTGGACAGTGGAAAAACAACATTTATCAAGGACACACTGATGAAGCAGGAATGGATCGAAGAAGGTCCGACATTGCTTTTGCAGTGTGAAGAGGGAGAGGAAGAGTACTCGGAAAAATATCTGGATGAGAACGGACTGTTCCTCTTCAATATAGAAGAAAGAGAAAAGTTAAATAAAACTTTCTTTGAAAACTGTGAGAAGATCTATCATCCGGTCCAGGTGATCATTGAGTACAATGGAACCTGGGATCTGCAGGAAATCCTGGATGAAGATTTTCCACGCAACTGGGAGATTCAGGGTGTGTACTCAACGGTTAGCGGTGAGACGTTGGACATGTACCTGAAGAATATGCGGAATATGCTGATGAACCAGCTTACAGAATCTGAGTTGATCATCATCAACCGTTGTGGGGAAAATACAGACCGAAGTGCGTTCAGACGTGCCCTTAAGATCCAGAACCCGCAGGCACAGCTGATCTTTGAAGGCGTGGATGGCAATATTATCCCGCAGACAGAAGAGGATCTGCCATATGATCTGAAAGCAGACCATATCTTCATTGATGATGTGGACTTTGGTACCTGGTATGTGGATGCATATGAGCATCCGGAGCGCTACGAGCACAAGAAGATCACCTTCCTTGCACAGCTTTTCCGTCCGAAGGGAATGCCGGCAAATATGCTGATTCCGGGAAGACAGATCATGACCTGCTGCGCAGATGATATCCGTTTCTATGGATATCCATGTAATCTTGGAAGGGCAGCGCAGATTACACAGAGAAGCTGGAAAAAAGTAACCGTCAAGTTCGAGTACGAAGCGTACCGTCCGATGGTTCCAAAGCAGCCGGTTCTTTATATGCTGGAGATGGAATCCGCAGAAAAACCGGAAGAAGAGGTAGTATATCTTGGATAAATTTCAAGTATTAAAGCAATTTTTTGGCTATGACGGATTCCGACCGGGACAGGAGAAACTGATCGATGCGATCCTGTCCGGTCGGGATGTACTCGGCATACTGCCAACGGGAGCCGGAAAGTCCATCTGTTTTCAGATTCCGGCGCTGATGATGGGAGGTATTACACTTGTGATATCTCCCCTTATTTCTCTTATGAAGGATCAGGTGGCATCCCTCAACCAGGCAGGGGTTCATGCAGCCTATCTGAACAGTTCCCTGACTATGGGGCAGTACCGGAAGGCACTTGCTTTTGCAAAAGAAGGAAGATATAAGATTATCTATGTGGCACCGGAGCGGCTGGAAACTGCAGAGTTTATGGATTTTGCTATGAGCGTGGATATTTCTATGATCGCAGTCGATGAAGCGCACTGTGTTTCCCAGTGGGGACAGGATTTCCGGCCAAGTTATTTAAAGATCACAGAGTTTGTAGAGCATCTTCCGAAGCGGCCGGTTGTGAGTGCATTTACTGCAACTGCGACGAAAGAAGTAAGAGAGGATATGATCGATATTCTGATGCTGGAGGATCCGGAAGTAGTAATGACAGGTTACGACAGACCGAATCTGTTCCTTGCGGTACAGTCTCCAAAGAATAAATATGCCGCACTCAAAGCATTCATTGAGGAGCATCCGGATCAGTGCGGGATCGTCTACTGCCTGACCAGAAAGCAGGTGGAGGAAAATTGCGCACTCCTGGAAATGGATGGGTTTTCCGTGACCAGGTATCATGCGGGACTGACAGACCGGGAGCGGCGTGATAATCAGGATGATTTCATTTATGACCGGAAACAGATCATGGTGGCGACGAATGCATTCGGGATGGGAATTGATAAATCCAATGTCCGCTTTGTCGTACATTACAATATGCCGAAGAATTTGGAGTCCTATTATCAGGAAGTGGGACGCTGCGCCCGAGACGGTGAGCCGGGGGAGTGCCTGCTTTTATATAGTGGACAGGATGTGATCACAAACCAGATGTTCATTGAGAACAACCGCGACAATCAGGAACTGGATGAGCTGACGCGCCGGATCGTGATGGAGCGGGATCAGGAGCGCTTGAAAAAGATGACTTATTATTGTTTTACAAAGGAATGTCTGCGTGATTATATTCTGCGGTATTTTGGGGAATACGGAAGCAATTACTGTGGGAACTGTTCAAACTGTAAGACGCAGTTTGATACTGTGGATATGACGGCAGAGGCAAGGATACTTGCCATGTGTGTAAAAGAAAGTCATCAGCGTTATGGAATTAATGTGATTCTGGATACGGTGCATGGAGCAAATAATGCGAAGATCCGGCAGTATGGCATGGGTGTCAGTCCGGCTTACGGGGTACTTTCTAAGACGCCATCGTGGAAACTCAGGCAGATCTTCAACCAGCTTCTGGCAGAAGGATATCTGAAGACCACACCGGATTCTTATATGATCGTGAAACTGACTGAAAAGTCGGAAGCACTGATTGCAGGGCAGGAGACATTTGCAATGAAGATGGCAAAAGAACCGGAGAAAGAGGCGAAGGAAACGCCGAAGAAAAAAGTGAAAAAAACAGCAGGACTGGTCCTTAATAAAGAGCAGGAAGAGTCTTTTGAAATCCTGCGCGTTCTGCGGGCAGAGATAGCAAGAGAAGAAAAAGTTCCGCCTTATATTGTATTTTCCGATAAGACTCTTGTGCAGATGTGTATCGAAAAACCGACAAATAAGAATGCTATGCTGAAAGTTTCCGGTGTGGGAGAGTTCAAGTTTGAAAAATATGGAGAGCGCTTTCTGGAGGTAATCCGGTCGTGGACATAGAATATCGTCTGATCCGGTCAAACCGAAGAAGCATCGGAATCGAAATTGACCGGGAAGGAAAGGTGACGGTCCGAGCACCCTATTCCTGCGAGGAAAAGCGGATTGACCGGTTTCTTCTGGAAAAAGAGAACTGGATCCGGCAGAAGGTGAAGCTTCAGAAGGAAAATGCAATGAAGCGGCAGGAAAAGAGAGAGATGCCGGAAGCTGAAAAGAAATATTACCGAAATCTGGCAAGAGAAGTATTAGGTGCAAGAACCGGATACTATGCCCGGAAAATGGGTGTGACCTATGGACGTATTTCCATCCGGGAGCAGAAGACCAGATGGGGAAGCTGCAGCAGCGTGGGGAATCTCAATTACAACTGGAAGCTGGTGCTGATGCCTCCGGGAGTTCTGGATTATGTTGTGGTGCATGAGCTGGCACACCGTAGAGAAATGAATCATTCCGCTGCATTCTGGAAGGTCGTGGCGACGTGGATGCCGGACTATAAAAAATATAGAAAATGGCTGAGAGATAACGGAAATCAATTTTAAATGGTAAAAATAATCAAGAATTCGTAGAAAACAATCAAGAATCTCTTGACGGAACTTGTATTTATTTTTATAATAACAAGGTATATGAAAAAAACAAGGATAAGGATCAGTAAAAGATTAGAGTCTGTACAGAGAACTGCCGGGCGGTGCAAGGCAGCAGATCAGATCTTTGAACTCGCCTTTGAGTTCTTCTGCTGAACGGTTTTCAGATAGGCAGAAGCGGGAATTCCCGTTATAGAATCACAAGTGCGCTGCACCGCAAGTTATGTTACCGGGATGCGGCGAAGAAGAGTGGTACCACGG
This sequence comes from Coprococcus sp. AF102-57, assembly GCF_027686195.1. Taxonomy (NCBI): domain Bacteria; kingdom Bacillati; phylum Bacillota; class Clostridia; order Lachnospirales; family Lachnospiraceae; genus Coprococcus; species Coprococcus sp. AF102-57. Next base: position 131,824 of record NZ_JAQCSY010000003.1, read on the forward strand.
AATTTAATCTTTCGTCTCTTTGAATTTATCAAAAGAGGCGAAAGATTTTTATTTAACAGGAAATCCTGATGGAATTTCCTGTTAAATAAAAGGTTAAGACACTTTTTTTCATACTGAAACAATACCAGGAGGAAAGAAAAATGGCAGTACCTTACAATCATAAGGCAATCGAAAAGAAATGGAAAGAAAAATGGGCTGAAAATCCGGTTAATCCGAAAGTGGATGAAAACGGCAACCCGAAAAAGAAATATTATTGTCTGGACATGTTCCCGTATCCGTCAGGAAACGGTCTTCATGTAGGACACTGGAGAGGCTATGTTATCTCCGATGTGTGGAGCCGTTACAAACTGCTTCAGGGATATTACATCATTCATCCGATGGGATGGGATGCATTCGGCCTTCCGGCTGAAAACTATGCGATCAAGATGGGAACCCATCCTGCAAAATCGACAGCAGCAAACATCGCGAATATCAAACGTCAGATCAATGAGATCTCAGCGCTTTATGACTGGGATATGGAAGTCAATACAACAGATCCTGATTTCTACAAATGGACACAGTGGATCTTTGTAAAGATGTTCAAAGAAGGACTTGCATACGAAAAAGAATTCCCGATCAACTGGTGCCCGTCTTGTAAGACAGGTCTTGCAAACGAAGAGGTTGTAGGCGGAAAATGCGAACGCTGCGGCGCTGAAGTTACAAAGAAGAACCTTCGTCAGTGGATGCTGCGTATCACAAAATATGCAGACCGTCTGTTAAATGACCTGGATAAGCTTGACTGGCCGGAAAAAGTTAAAAAGATGCAGACAGACTGGATCGGTAAATCTTACGGTGCAGAAGTAGATTTCCCAGTTGAAGGAAGAGAAGATAAGATCACTGTATACACAACAAGACCAGATACGCTTCATGGGGCAACCTTCATGGTACTTGCACCGGAACATAAGCTTGCAGCAGAGCTTGCAACACCGGAACACAAAGAAGAAGTAGAAAAATATATCTTCGATTCTTCTATGAAGTCTAATGTAGACCGTCTGCAGGACAAAGAAAAAACAGGTGTATTTACAGGAACTTACGCGATCAACCCTCTGAACGGAGCAAAGGTACCGATCTGGCTTTCTGATTATGTACTGGCTGATTATGGTACAGGAGCCATCATGTGTGTACCGGCTCATGACGACCGTGACTTTGAATTTGCAACCAAGTTCAACATCCCGATCATCCAGGTTATTGCAAAAGACGGTAAAGAAATCGAAAATATGACAGAAGCTTACACAGAGGCTTCTGGAACGATGATCAATTCCGGAGAATGGAATGGCATGGAAAGCTCTGTCCTTAAGAAAGAAGCTCCACATATCATCGAAGAAAGAGGAATCGGACGTGCAACTGTAAACTACAAGCTGCGTGACTGGGTATTCTCCCGTCAGAGATACTGGGGAGAACCAATTCCGATCGTACACTGCCCGGATTGTGGTGCTGTACCGGTACCGGAAGATCAGCTTCCACTGAGACTGCCGGATGTAGAATCTTATGAACCGACAGGAACAGGAGAATCTCCACTTGCAGGAATCGACGAATGGGTAAATACAACCTGTCCTGTTTGTGGAAAACCGGCAAAACGTGAGACAAATACTATGCCGCAGTGGGCTGGATCTTCATGGTATTTCCTGCGTTATGTAGATAATCACAACAACGAAGAACTTGTATCCAGAGAAAAAGCAGATGCAATGCTTCCGGTAGATATGTATATCGGTGGTGTAGAACATGCAGTACTTCACCTTCTGTATTCAAGATTCTATACTAAATTCCTTTGCGATATCGGTGTGATCGATTTTGATGAGCCGTTTGTCAAACTGTTCAACCAGGGAATGATCACAGGTAAGAATGGTATCAAGATGAGTAAGTCAAAAGGAAATGTCGTGTCTCCGGATGATCTTGTAAGAGATTATGGATGCGATTCTTTAAGAATGTATGAACTCTTCGTAGGACCACCGGAACTGGATGCAGAGTGGGATGACAGAGGAATCGATGGTGTATACCGTTTCCTTAAGAAACTCTGGAACCTGCTTATGGACAGCAAGGATAAAGATATCAAACCAACCAAAGAGATGATCAAAGTACGTCATAAACTGGTTTATGATATCACAACCCGTCTGGAAAGCTTCAGCCTGAATACCGTTATCTCTGCATTCATGGAGCATACAAATACACTGGTTGCAATCGCTAAGAAAGAAGGTGGAGTAGACAGAGATACTCTGGATACCCTTGCCGTATTACTGGCACCATTTGCACCACATATGGCAGAAGAAATCTGGGAAGAACTTGGCAACAAAGAAAGCGTATTCCGTGCCGGATGGCCAAAATACGATACAGAAGCCATGAAAGATGATGAAATCGAAATTCCGGTACAGATTAATGGAAAAACAAGAGCAGTCATCAAGATTTCCGCAGAGGCTACAAAAGAAGAAGCAATCGCTGCCGGAAAAGAAGCAATTGCTGATAAGCTTACAGGAAATATCGTAAAAGAAATTTACGTTCCGAAGAAGATCATAAACATTGTTCAAAAATAATTGAGAAGAAAATCTCACAACAGGATAAAGTGCTTGAGAATATTGAAAAGTTCGCTTAAAATCAAGGTTTACGGACATTTTTCTTCAAAGAAAAGGTATCGTAGAATACCGCAAAATATCGTAACAGATTTTTAAAATGGAGTAAATTTGGAGTAAAGATTGAAAGAAAATGGAGTAAATATTTCAAAGATGTAATGAGAAATGGCGTAGGTAGTGAAAACATTATCTGCGTCATTTTATAATGCAGAAATATCCATAGATTCACTCTTTGAAAGAAGCAAACCTGTTGTTAGGAACAAGAAGGACATTATTTTTGAAAGGTTCAACATTGACAGACCGAAAGACTTCCGTGGGCATTCTCTGTCTGTCAGTGATATCGTAGTTCTGAATGACGAGGAAAAAGTAATTGCTCATTTTGTAGACAGTATCAGTTTTGAACAGCTGGATTCTTTCTTGAATCTGGAAGAACAGGTTCTTAGTAAACTGTCATATGCGGTAGGAGAACGATATTTTGCTATTCAGAGAACAGAAGAAGGATATGATTATTTCTTTTACGATGAAGATTTCCGCTTGATGGATGGTGGCGGTTATGAGAATGATGAAATTCCTATTGAAGAAGCGGCGGAGGAACTGGAAGAGGCAAATTATAACATGATTGATAACGTCCTCAACAATATGCCACCGAAGAAAGCGCCTTATTTGGAATATTTTGCCACAGAAAGCGACGAGTTCCACGATATGGGCGATTATGAAAAGAGTACTGATGTTAATCAGATAGCTGCAATCTATGAAAAATATAGGGAGAATCCAGAAACTGCATATCTTGGATGCTCGATGGGAATTATTTATCGTGATCCGGAAGACAGTTACTATGATGAAGCTGAATTTGCAATTGTAAAAGGAAATACAGTACTTGGAAATCTGATGGACGATGTTCGATTTTATGGAGAACTTGTACTGGTAAGGGAAGGAATTGAGAAAATTCATGAAGCATTACCTGACTATAAGTACGTTCCGATGCGGGATGTTCGAGAAGCAATGTATCCAGAGAAGATGAACACGGAACAGTTGGCAGAGGCACTGGATGAGATTGCAGAAGCTTTTGATCCGTATGAGTATCGGGATAATGTGGAAATGGGAGAAAATACGGTACAGGAAGTAATGCTGGATTTACGAAGTGGAAATATTCATTCCTATATTTCGTATCTGAAGGATATCGTAGACGAAGAATGTGACCAGTCTGTGCGTGCAGGTGTATTGATTGAAAGGCTGAAAGCCTATGAGCCGGAGCTTCCAAAAGATATGGAACCGATGGTATATGTGAATTATTGTGAGAAAAGTGAGCTGGGGAATCCAAGATGCCAGAAGTTATCTGACTTGGATTCCAAAACCGTAGAACAAGACAAAGTCTGGTATGCTGATCGTAATCCAAACACCATCGAACAAAAAACGACAGCACAGATGTTTTTTACAGTATATTATGCTGAGAAGGGTGACAAGATGCTGCATCATTTTCAAGGTAAGATAGATATTGGCACCGGAAACGGCGGCATCATCAGTCAATTAAAAATGCAGAATGAAATGAAATTGACGGATGAAAGTTGGATTAGCTATCAGCAAGGAAAAGGTAATGAAGAGTATCAGAAATATATGGAAGATCTGACAGATATGCAGAATCATGTATTGCCATATTTGCAGAGTTTTTGTAGCCTGGAAGAAGAAGGTGTGAAGGAGAGACGAGAACAGCAGATAGCAGAAAAGAATGAGAGCAGAGAAGCTGTGCCAAGAACTGGCGTTGAAGCAAATACAGTAGTTAAGGATGCGGGGAAGGCTGAAAGAAAGGCAATAACAGAGAAAAAGACAATGATAGGAAAAGAGAAGAAACTATCGATCCATGAACGCTTGGAAATCAATAAGAGAATCATCCAGGAAAAACAGGGAAAAGATAAGCCGGAGAGAGGAGCTGATTTGGGTGTAAGGACGGTGTAGAATAAGCAGAACGAGTCGGAGGTCACGGATGACAACGTGGCTTCCGGCTTTTTTGTCTTGAATGATTTGTGCTTCAAACTTTTATGTGACAAACGTAACTTGCTGTGATATTATAAAATAGATATAAGCGAAAATGACTTTTGCGGAAACGAAAGTATCTTTATATTTTTTTACCGGTATACTTCCTATAATGGGAATGAATACTTGCAAAGTTGATTACTAATATTTTTTCATTATTACAGGTACAATAAGAACATGTAATAGCGGAAATGAGGTATAGTTACTTGCAGATAGAGAAGTATATTGCGGATAAAATAACATCTTTATATGATACGCGTGACATCAGTAAATACAGATTATCGCAGCTGTCGGGAATTTCCCAGTCGTCACTGGGAAGAATCATGGCGCAGGAAAACCTGCCGTCGCTGATCACACTTGAAAAAATATGTGCAGCTTTGGGTGTGACATTATCGCAGTTTTTTCAGGAAGGTAATTCAGAGAATCTGACAGAAGAGCAGGAAGAAGTTTTAAGGATATGGAACGATCTGAATACAAATGAGCAGGAAACAGTGATGTCAATGCTGCGTGGACTTCGGAAGTAGGAGAACGGTTCGATGTATATATCGGCTGTTCTTTTTTTGTTTTTGAACGTTAAAACGGTAATTTTTTTCTTGTGCATAGTAGAACGTTAAAGTATAATAAAATTAGTTTTTTTGGCATAAGTTTAAAAGCTATATCTATAATAAGGAAATCGGCAAACCAGATGAAAGTCTGGGACGCAAAGCTACAGGGCCTGTAAAATGGCAGCCAGTTGCATGAAATGAGGTGCACTGTCTGTCTGACAGTGTTTTTTTGCGGTGTTATTTCATAGACGTGACAATAATGATTTTATCAGGAAAGAATGAGGAAAATAAAAGTATGAAAAAGGCAAAATGTTGTCTGATAGCAGTGGTGTCAGGTGTACTTGTAGCAGCTGCTGTCTTGTCTGGATGTGGACAGTCAAAGAAAGAAGTATCTAAAAACGATGATCATCTTACCGTTTATTTGTGGGAAAATCGTTTGATGAAAAATATTGCACCCTATATCCATGAACAGTTTCCTGAACAGGATATTGAATTTATTATTGGTAACAATGATACCGATTTATACAGTTATTTTAAAGAACATGATGAATTACCGGATATCATAACAGTACGTCGATTCTCCGGAACAGATGCACAGGACTTACAGCCTTATCTTATGGATTTTGCTTCTTATGATGTTGTTTCTAATTATTATTCTTATGCGGTGCAATATTATAAGAATGCGGAGGATGAAATCCAGTGGCTGCCAATCTGTGGTATTCCGCAGACGATCATTGCCAACAAAACACTGTTTGAACAGTATGGAATTAAGATTCCGGAAAATTATGAGGAGTATGTACAGGCCTGTCAGCAGTTTTATGATAATGGCATAAAACCGTATTGCATGGATCTTGGGGAAGACTGGTCTAATAATGAAATCATCCAGGCGGCGGCAATCGGTGAGTTTACAAGCCTGGATGGTATTGAATGGCGAAACGGTGCAGAAACTGCAGCGGATGAAGTAAAGTTTGATGATGCATTATGGAAACGTATTTTTTCAGAAACCAGTCAGTTTCTGAAAGACTCGCACTTTGGTAAAGAAGATATCAATATTGACGTCGATACAGGAATCCAGATGTTTGTCGAGGGAAAATCAGCAATGTTTCATGGACATCCGACGGTTATGCAGCAGCTGCAGAAACAGATGGATGCGGAGCTGATCCGTATTCCTTATTTTTCACAGACATCGGATGAATCCTATGTGTACATGACTCCGTCCTTAAACATTGCATTTAACAAAAACCTGGAAAAAGACCGGGAGAAACTGGATACTGCACTGGATGTGCTGGATTGTATGATTTCAGAAGAGGGGCAAAAGCTGATTGCGGATGGAAGCGGCGTTATTTCATTGAATACAGATGTTCCAACCATGATGCAGGATGTGCCTGGACTGGAAGAGGAAATTAATAATAATGCTGTTTATATCCGATATTCCGCTCAAAAATCATTTGATGCAAGTCTTGAGGCTGTTCACGGATTACTGTCAGGGGAGATGGATGAAATACAGGCTTATGATACTTTTTGCAGTGTAATGAATCGTAAAGATCCAGAAGAAAAAGCAACGGTGAATTTTGAAAATGAATATTCCATTTCACTGAACGATAGAAGTGGCCGTGATGCAGCATCTTCCATTTTAACTACGATCAGAGAAGAAAATGATGCACAACTGGCTCTGGCACCATATTATTATTTCACTTCTTCTATGTACAAAGGAGAATGCACTAGTAGCCGGGGTGGCATGATGACAGCGAAGAGTTCAGATACAGCATTATATGTTGCAAAAATCAATGGTAAACAGGTTTGTGAACTCGTGGAAAATTATCTTGCCGATGCGGATGAGAATTTTTACGTAACCAATAAATACGAATTACCAATTGCATCCGGTATGAAAATGATCGTCAATCAAGAGGAAAGTGGATTTTCATTAAAGGACTTGACAGTTAATGATAAGAAAATAGACAAAGAAAAGGAATACTCTATTCTTCTTACAGACACCACAATGTCTGTATTGAAAAAAATAAATCCGAAATGTGAGATTGAGAAGCTTAAAGATACAACATTATCAAGTGCATGGATCACAGCAATGTCAAAAGGACAGCAGCCGTCAGCACCGGAAGACTATATAGAGGTTGAACAGTAAAAGTGGAGATAGAACAAACGGTAAATAAAAGAAAAAAAATAACTAGGCTGTTGCTTATACTACTTATTATTCTTTTAAGCTTAGGTTGTATAAAGTATCTTATAAGCAAGTCTAGCAAGTATATCAGCGAAAATGGAAAAAGCAGTATGGGAGCTGTTGTTGAACAGATACAGCAGACCTATGATCTTCAGGTGAGTGGATACTACAGCCAGCTGCAGTTGGTTGAGGAATTTTTACTTCATGAGAGGGGGCTGTCTCTTGAAACGGATGTGAACAAAAGTTTCTTTGAGGCATGGGAAAAAGAATCGGAAAGTACCCTTATATTCATTCAGGAGAATGGTCAGGCAATATCAGCAGGTGGAACAAAAATGCGGATTGATATGCCAAGTAAACTTCTGCTGGACTTAAAGAATGGATACAATATTGGAAAACTGGTGCGTCTTGATTATGATCAGAAGAAAAAAGACGGTTATCTGGTTGCAATTCCATGTCAGGAATATACGATCAATGGGGAAACTTATACGGCAATTGGAACTGTGTATGATCATTCGAAACTGGATTCCATGTTAAAACTGAAAGGTTATGACGGAAAAGCATATTTGTTCATGCTGGATAATGACGGAAATATTACGTATACGAACCAGAGTGGAGATAAATACCTGCGTAATTATTCTTTGTTAAAACATTTAAAAGGGGAACAGGCCATTACAGAAGAAGAGGCTGATTGGTTCAAAAAGAAGTTTGATAACAGAGAATCCGGAGTTGCACTTTTGGGAAAACAGAACCCCTATTATCTGGGGTATTGCCCGATAGAAAGCAACAACACCATTTTGGTATGCATTGTGGCAAAGGGAGTTGTTGACAATGTGCTGATGGATTACCAGAAAACGGTGCTGTTTACAACAATACTCATGGCAGGTTTTATACTTTTACTTTTTGCCGGATTATTCTACAGTATTTCCAGACTTAGTCTTGCAGATCAAAAAGCAGAATATGAAAAAAGAAAGAATGAACTTCATTTGCAGACAATGAAGGAAATGGAAGTAATCAATCAAAAACTGAAAAAGGCAAAGAACGTTGCAACAGAGGCTTTACAGACAGCTGAAAATGCAAATAAGGCGAAAACGGATTTCCTGTCTAATATGTCACATGATATTCGCACACCTATGAATGCAATCATTGGTATTACATCTTTGATCAGACATGATGCAGGTAATAAAGCAAAAGTTATAGAGTATGCAGATAAAATAGATATTTCATCACAGCATCTGTTAGGAATTATTAATGATGTTCTGGATATGAGTAAGATTGAGGCAGGAAAAACAGTCTTCAAGTATTCTGACTTTTCTATTCTGGATTTTATGCAGGAACTCGACACTATATTTCATTCTCAAATAAATGAAAAGCAGCAGACCCTTACAATCATAAAAGAAAATATTCAGCATGAGTGGGTGAATGGGGATCAGGTTCACCTGATGCAGATTTTCAGCAACCTGCTTTCCAATGCAGTGAAGTATACCCAGGAAGGTGGGGAAATTCAGTTCTTTGTAGAAGAATGTGAGACAAAGTCATCTGTCTATGCAAAGTACCGTTTCTTAGTTAGCGATAATGGTATGGGAATATCGGCAGATTTCAAGGATACAATTTTTGATGCGTTTACCCGTGCGGAAAGTTCCCTCACAAATAAAATACAGGGAACCGGACTTGGAATGGCGATTACTAAGAACCTGGTTGAGGCAATGGGAGGCACCATTGATGTGGACAGTGACCTGGGACAGGGAAGCTGTTTTGAGGTTCTCATGGATCTGAAAATTGCAGAGGATAGAACAGTTGCTCCGGTGGTACAAGAAGAAACAGATGAGCAGGATGGTAATATCCTGCAGGGAATGAGATTCCTGTGTGCAGAGGATAATGAGCTGAACGCAGAAATCCTGACGGAGCTGTTAAAGATTGAAGGTGCGGAATGTACCATCTGTGAAAATGGCGAAAAGATTTTGAAAACATTTGAACAGTCTGCTCCAGGTGATTATGACGTGATCCTGATGGATGTGCAGATGCCTGTTATGAATGGTTATGAGGCAACGAAGGCAATCCGCAGAAGCTCCCATGAACTGGCAAAGACGATTCCGATCATTGCCATGACTGCCAATGCATTCTCGGAGGACATTCAGCATTCTCTGGCAGCCGGTATGAATGCACATATTTCAAAACCGGTTGAGATGAAGGTGCTGGAAAAAACAATCAGAAGTATAAAATCTGGTGGGGGGGGGTACCGAACCGCAGGTCACTGAACAGTGACAAATGGATTTGATGCGGCAGTGCAATTTTCTTACACTAGGAGGTTGACAAGGAGATGTATAGAGAAATATATTTGACAGACAGACAGACAGACAGACAGACAGACAGACAGACAGACAGACAGACAGGAGATTTAATATGATTTCG
>NZ_JAQCSY010000003.1:141597-207772 GCF_027686195.1 Coprococcus sp. AF102-57
GAGATTTAATATGATTTCGAGAGCAAAGAAATATGTGGCAGTGTTACTGGTTTTTGTATGCGTGTGTATGATATTTTCTCCCCAGACTGCATATGCGGCCGAGGATAGTTCGCAGCATGAAACTGTCAAAGTCGGTTTCTTTGCCATGGATGGATACCATATGATGGATGAAGAGGGGAACCGCAGCGGTTATGGCTATGATTTCCTCCGGTTGATGGCTCGTTATTGGGATGTAGATTACGAATATGTCGGATACGATCAGAGCTGGGATGATATGCAGCAGATGCTTGAAGATGGCGAGATCGACATGGTAACATCTGCCCGCAAAACACCGGACAGAGAAGAAAAGTTTGATTTTTCACGTCCGATCGGAACCAATTATGGGATGCTGACCGTCCGCAGTGACAACAGCACGATTGTGGACGGCAATTACAGCACTTACAACGGTATGCGTGTGGCGCTTTTGAACGGAAACACCCGGAATGAAGAGTTTGCGGATTTTGCAGACAACAAAGGATTTACATATGTTCCATCTTATTTTGATACGACCGCAGAGATGGAGGAAGCCCTTCAGAGCGAAAAAGTTGATGCGATTGTTACCAGTTCTCTGAGAAAAACAAACAATGAGCGAATCGTGGATAAATTTGGCAGCAGCGATTTCTATGTCATTGTTAAAAAGGGCAATACAGAATTGCTGAATGAGATCAATTATGCAATCGACCAGATGAATGCAGTTGAGGGTGACTGGAAAACGACGCTTTACAATAAAAATTATGAAAGCATAGAAACTAAGAATCTGGAATATACGGAGCAAGAAAAAAGTATTATTGCACAATATTCCAAGGACAACCCAATTCGTGTTCTGTGTGATCCGACCCGTTATCCATATTCTTATAATGAAAATGGTGAGATAAAGGGGATTATCCCGGATTACTTCCGGAAAATTGCAGACTATGCCGGGATTTCCTATGAGTTTCTTACACCTGCCACCAGAGATGAGTATATTGCTTATCAGAAAAATACGGAAACCACAGATATGAGTATCGATGCACGCCTGGAAACAGATAACTATGCTGAGACGAAAAAATGGGGGCTTACTGCACCTTTCATTACAATGCAGATGGCAAGGGTGACACGGCGTGACTTTGATGGAAAAATCAATGTTGTTACTACGGTTGACCAGACAGCATCAAATTCAATTGAAGATGCAATGGCACCCGGCGCAGAAAAACTGATGTGCAGTACCCGACAGGAAATGATGGAAGCTGTCCGTGAGGGTAAAGCAGATGCTGCCTTCGTCTACTATTATATGGCACAGGCGTTTGTGAATAGTGACACCACAGGCACCCTGACATATACTTTGCTGGAACAGCCTACATACACCTACCGCATGGTAATATCATCAACAGAGAATCATGCACTGGCTGGCATCCTGACGAAAGCAATGTATGCCATGCCAAAAAATCTTGTCGAAGATCTAGCAGCACGGTATACCACATACAAAGCAACAGATCTGACATTTGTTGACTGGATCCGTCTGCATCCTGTTGTTACTGTTTGGATTCTTCTTATTTTTGGATGGCTGCTGACTACTATGGCTGTGACAATGGTGCGTCTCAGTGCAAGAAAAAAAGCTCAGAAGTCGGCCCAGGAGAAAGCTGAGAAAATGGCGGAACTGGCAGAGCATGCACAGGCTGCAGACAAGGCAAAAACAACATTTCTGTCACATATGTCCCATGATATGAGGACACCGATGAATGCAATCATAGGATTTACCGGTATTGCAATGAAAAACAATCCGTCAGACGAAGTGAAAAATTGTCTGGAAAGGATTGACGAAAGCTCAGAGCATTTACTGTCGCTGATCAATGATGTATTAGATCTGACCCGTATCGAAAGTGGAAAAGTGAAATACAATCCGGTACCGGCGGATGTGAAAAACATTACAGATTCTGCATTGAATATTACAAAAGGCTTTCTTACGAACAGGGATATCAACTTTAAGATTCAGCGTGAAGAAGTAAAGATTCCAAATGTACTTGCGGATCCTGCACGCCTGCGTGATGTGCTGGTCAATATTCTGAGCAATGCCGTGAAATTCACTCCGGATGGAGGGACGATTGCGTTTGAAGCCCGGTGTCAGGAAAAGGGCGGGGATGGATATATAAATATGCGTTACCGCATTTCGGATACTGGTATTGGCATGAGTGAGGAATTTACAAAAGAAGTTTTTGAGGAATTTGCACAGGAAGATTCCGATGTGAGAACGCAGTACCATGGAGTTGGACTGGGGATGGCTATCGTAAAGAAGTATGTAGATATGATGGGTGGAACCATTTCTGTGCAGAGTAAAAAGCAGGAGGGAACTACATTTACTGTGGATATTCCTTTGGAAATTACAAATAAGGAATGTAATAAGTCAGACACAGGTTTTTCTGAAAAGGTAAATCTTACAGGTGTGAATGTCCTTCTTGCAGAGGATAATGAACTGAATGCAGAAATTGCTGCCGTGCAGTTGGAAGAGTTCGGGATGAATGTAGAAAGAGCTGTGGATGGAAAGAATGCTGTTGAGATTTTCAGAAATCATCCAGAAGGCACATTTGATGTAATCCTGATGGATATCATGATGCCTGAAATGAATGGTTATGAAGCAGCAAAAGCAATCAGGGCAATGAATGACAGACCGGATGGAAAAAATATTCCTATTATAGCAATGACAGCTAATTCATTTGCAGAAGATGTTCAGGCATCACTGGATGCAGGAATGAACGCACATTTGTCAAAGCCGATTGTGATTGATGAAGTTATAAAAACGATTTTAAGGTATGTAACATAGAGTGTATGGAATCAAATCCATATGCTCTTTTTCTTGAAATAAGTATGCTTCAATTAGCTGAGTAGATATGTTAGAAGATGAAGAGAAAGAAAACTAAGGTGGTAGCTGAAATTGACTTTATTCGCACTTATGATTATAATTTAAAAATAGAAATATGATTGATCGTGAATTCACTAAAATATGGAGATGAAGGCATGGAATATCTTTCAATCAGTCAAACAGCTGAAAAATGGGGACTGTCGAAACGACGGGTGCAGGTACTCTGCTCTGAAAATAGAATTCCGGGAGTGATGCGTGTTGGCAGTTATTTGAACGACTGGATAATTCCAAGTTTCGAAGCAGTTTCCCTCTGAAGCAGAAGGATATTGATTACATAAACGAAGAAGGATTGGATACAATCAGACAACATGCAAAGGAGTTTATCGCAAAGAGAGAAGCTCCGGCGTATATAGCAAATGATGGCAAGCAGACACTAATACGTGGACATCCGTCACTGGGCGTTGAGGAAGAGTAGGTGAATAATATGAGATACGAAGATTCGATGAAAGGTGTAGCTGCTCAGATAATCAAAGAACAGCAGCGAGCCAGTAAAATTAAAAACAATCCAGAAGAGTTCCATTGGCATGACGAATATGCAACATTGAATTTCTTTCGGTTTATCTGTAAAAATATCGGTAACTTGGGAAATGGAGAAATTGAAAAAATGGTCACACGCTTAAAGCACATAGATCAGAAAGCAGTGGAAAACCATGTGAATGGTGCTGTTTGGGCACTTGATTATGATAAGATGTTCAGTTCTGTGTACTGATGGAAAATGAAATTTGCCGAAAGGTGTGTGAAAAGAATAAATATAATAGTTGGACGAAGTTGATTGGACAGTATTGTGTTTCAATGGCTTAAAGATGAAGAAAGTGTTGCTGGAGAGAAAAATATTCTCCAGCAACTTTGTCTTTGATGAATAAAGCTCAGTTTTTTTGTTTAACTATTCTCACTATTATTTGATTCAGTGATATTTTTCTTCTTTTGAGAAACCAGTTTGTGACCGGAATAAATGGACATTCATGACAGCGTTGTATGAGCATCTTAGATGGCAAAGAGATTAAATTGTAATTTTCTGAAGGTAAGCTTTTGGTTAGATTTTTTCAAAGAAAAATTATAGGATAACAATACATAGATTTAACCATGATATTCTGAAAATTTTATAGGAATGCGCTATTATCAAATTGACATAGGAATGTGGTAGAGTATAATTACAATTGAATACACTGAAAAAATGGAGGAATTACATGAAAGCACATAAATATTGGTCAGTTGGAGCATTAATTACAATGTTTGGGACTTATTACACTGGATATAAAAAGCTAAAATCAAGTCATAAATACTTTGCTTTAAGTTCTATGTTATGTATGGTAATGGCGATATATACAGGTCATAAAATGATTACTGGGAATAGGAAAGAAAAGGCAAAGAAAGAGAAAGTTACAGACAGGGAGGAATAAATAATGTTGGAAGTAGGAATTAAGGCACCTGATTTTGAGTTGCCAGATCAAAATGGGAAAATACATAGATTATCGGATTATACAGGAAAAAAAGTGATTTTGTATTTTTATCCAAGGGATAATACACCGGGATGTACGAAGCAGGCATGTGGTTTTTCCGAAAGATACCCTCAGTTTACCGAAAAAAATGCAGTTATTCTTGGAGTCAGTAAGGATTCTGTAGCGTCTCACAAGAGATTTGAGGAAAAATATGGATTGGCATTTACACTTTTAGCAGATCCAGAGCGAAAAGTTATTGCAGCTTATGATGTATGGAAAGAAAAGAAAAATTATGGCAAAGTATCTATGGGAGTAGTAAGAACCACATATCTTATTGATGAACAAGGGGTTATTATAAAGGCAAATGATAAAGTCAAGGCTGCAGATGACCCTGAAAATATGCTTAAGGAATTAGATTAATGAAGATAATATTATCCCCTGCTAAAAAGATGATTACAGATACTGACAGTATAGAACCGGATGCATTGCCTGAATTTATTGAAAAGACGACAGAGATACAAAGTTGGTTGAAAAGTAAGTCAAAAGAGGAACTGAAAGGCATTTGGAAATGTAATGACAAGATTGCAGAACAAAATTTCAATAGATTGGGAAATATGAATCTTTATCAGATGCTCAGTCCGGCTGTTTTATCATATGAAGGAATTGCTTTTCAATATATGGCACCATCCGTGTTGGAGGACAGTCAGTTCGAGTATGTGCAAAATCATTTGAGAATAATATCTGCATTTTATGGTGTGTTAAAACCAAGAGATGGTGTGACGCCTTATCGTTTGGAAATGCAGGCGAAGGTTGGAATAGGAGAAACAAAAAATCTATATGAGTATTGGGGAGATTTATTGTACCGCTCAGTGATTGATAACAGCAGGGTTATAATCAATCTGGCATCGAAAGAATACTCTAAATGTATAGAAAAATATCTGACACAACGGGATAGATACATTACGATTACATTTTGTGAATTATCAGGAGATAAACTGGTGACAAAAGGTACATATGCTAAGATGGCTCGTGGTGAAATGGTTAGGTTCATGGCTGAAAACAGTATTGAAAATCCTGAGGATATTAAGAAATTCGACAGACTTGGTTATTCATTCCGGTCTGATTTATCATCAGATACTGAATATGTTTTTGAACGAAAAATAGAACAATGATTTAGATTAAAGATGCTCAGCACGGGCATCTTTTTGTAATAATGAGAATTATTACTAATTTTATTGACAATAGAATAATAATGATATACAATCCTTATTAAGAATAAATCCTAACAAGGAGGACTGATGACGAGTAGGAGAAATACCATTCAAAAAGATCTTGTAAGAAATGCCGTATACGAAATGAGAAGACATGTTACAGCAAATGAAGTGTACGAATTTATAAAAGAAGCATATCCTGCAATCGGAAAAGGAACTGTATATAGAAATCTTGATATATTGGTAGATGAGGGTTCGCTAAGGAAGGTTGAAGTTCCGGATGGAACGAATAGGTTCGATTTTACATTGAAAAATCATTACCATGTCAGGTGTGTAAAATGCGGTGAGGTTTCAGATGTGGATATGGATGAAATACCGGATTTACTGGAAAGAATTCATAACACTCATGGAATCGAATTTTTGGATTATGATATTTCATTTAAAGGTATTTGCCCAAAATGCAGGGAGAAGGTAAAGGAGGAAAAAAATGGATAGGAAAGCAATGTATAAGTTGAGTTATGGATTGTTTGTACTGACTGCCAGGGAAGAGACAATGGATGTATTATTAATACAGCCATTCAGGCAGCTTCAGAACCGAACCAGTTAAGTATCTGCGTCAATAAAGCAAATTACACGCATGACATGATTCAGAGAACTGGAAAATTCACAGTATCAGTCTTAAGTCAGAAGGCACAGTTTGAATTGTTCAAACATTTTGGCTTCCAATCAGGAAGGGATACCAATAAATTTGAAGCATTTGAAAAGTGTGCTAGGGGTACAAATGGTATTTATTATATTACAGAAGGTACAAATGCATACATTTCTGTAACAGTTAATAAAACGGAGGACTTAGGATCACATACAATGTTTATCGGTGAGATAACAGATATGGAAGTTTTAAGTAATGTTCCTTCTGTCACATATGATTATTACCAGAATAATATTAAACCTAAGCCACAGGCAGTCGGAAAAACCGAGGATGGGCAGACAATATGGCGTTGCAGAATTTGTGGATATGAATATGTAGGAGAAGAATTACCGGATGATTTTATATGTCCTTTATGTAAGCACCCAGCATCAGATTTTGAAAAAATAGTAAAGTAAACGGAGGAAAAAGAAATGGCAGCAAACAAATACGTAGGAACACAGACTGAGAAAAATTTACAGGAGGCATTTGCAGGGGAATCACAGGCAAGAAATAAGTATACCTATTTTGCTTCTGTAGCGAAAAAGGAAGGCTACGAGCAGATGTCAGCATTGTTTTTAAAAACCGCAGATAATGAGAAAGAACATGCAAAGATGTGGTTCAAGGAATTAGCAGGAATTGGTGATACAAAGGAAAACCTGGCGGCAGCGGCAGAAGGCGAAAATTATGAGTGGACAGATATGTATGAAGGCTTTGCTAAAACAGCTGAGGAAGAAGGATTCCCTGAGCTTGCAGCAAAATTCAGGGCAGTAGGTGAGATTGAGAAGCACCATGAGGAAAGATATCGTGCACTTCTTAAGAATATTGAAACTGCTAAAGTTTTTGAAAAGAGTGAAGTTAAAGTATGGGAATGCCGTAACTGCGGACATATTGTGGTAGGAACTAAGGCACCTGAAGTATGTCCGGTATGTAATCATCCACAGAGCTATTTTGAAGTACATGAAGAGAATTATTAAGGGGATGAGATTATTACGAAGAAGAAAGTGATTAATTCAAAAAAGCAGTAATGATAGGTTGAGACTTTGTTAGTTCTACGCATATTATCTGGAGTATGATGATGAAAGATCCGGTGGATTTGCACCACTTGCAAAGGTTTCAGGAGATAAGAAGGTTGTTCTTGGACTTATCACAACCAAGAGACCGGAATTGGAAGAAAAAGCAATATCCTACAGGTGAAGCGGTTGAGATTGGGCTTGCGAGGACGAATCCATACAGGGATTTATGTAAGATAAAGTTAAAATAAAAAGAAGATTTTCGCGGATCTGAATCGACACGTGAAAATCTTCTTTTTCGCTATCAGAGGAATTATCCGAGCACAGTTCTACTAAAGCTTTCCCTCTGGAACCCTGGAAATGATCGTCCGGTTGATCCGTACCAGGAAGAAGGAGGATACCATAAGTGAAATGACCTCCGCAATCGGGAATGACCACCACACTACATGAAGACCGCCAAGTTTTGCAAGGATATATGCGGCAGGGATCAGTACAAATAACTGACGCATAATGGAGACGATCATGCTGAAAAATGCTTTTCCAAGAGCCTGAAATACTGTTCCTGATACAATACAGAACCATGCGATCAGATAGTGGATTCCGATGATCCGCAGGGCAGGAACTCCGATGGTGAGCAGCTCGTCCGATGCATTGAACATACCCAAAAGTATCTGTGGGATTCCTTCAAAGCAGAGGAATCCGATGAAGGTGAGGCAGAAGGCAACCAGCATACTGAGTTTGATCGTCTTGAGCATACGTTTTCTCTGACCGGCACCATAATTGTAGGCAATGATCGGAGTAATCCCATTGTTGAGACCGAATACCGGCATGAAGAAGAAACTCTGTAGCTTAAAGTAAACGCCGAATACAGCAGTTGCGGTTGATGAAAACTCGATCAGGATGCGGTTCATGCAGTAAGTCATAACCGATCCGATGGACTGCATAATAATCGTTGGAATTCCAACTGCATAAATGGTGCCGATAATATGGAAATCGAGTCTGAATCCATGAAACTTCAGTTTCACATCATGATTGTACCGGTGGTTACAAAATCCGGCGACAAGTGCGGCAACACATTGTCCGATCACGGTTGCAACAGCAGCTCCGGTCACACCCATTTTCGGAGCTCCGAGAAGTCCGAAGATCAGGATTGGATCAAGAATGATGTTAGTGATTGCCCCTGTCAGCTGGGAAGTCATACTGAAGATGGTTCTTCCGGTTGAAGTAAGAAGACGCTCAAAGAAGACCTGTGCAAGCAGCCCGAAAGAAAAAATCATGACGGTGCTTAAGTACTCAATTCCGAGTTCCATGATCTCCTGGTCAGCATTTCCAATCTGACTTGCGTAAAAAGGACGGACGATCGTAAAGCCAAGAATGAAAAATACGAGATAGCTGAAAAAATATAAAACGGCAGCGTTGCTTGCAGTTGCATTTGCTTTTTTGAAATTTTTCTCTCCAAGTGATTTGGAAAGGAGTGCATTCATGCCGACACCGGTTCCGGTTCCAACTGCAATAAGCAGTGTCTGGAGTGGAAAGGCAAGTGAAACGGCGGTCAGTGCATTTTCCGATAATTTAGCGACAAAAATACTGTCTACGATGTTGTACAAAGCCTGTACCAGCATAGAAATCATCATAGGCAGAGACATATTAAATAATAGTTTTCCGATGGGCATGGTACCCATTTTGTTTTCTGCAGGTGCAGATGTATTTTCCTGATTCATTTTCTCATTCCTTTCTGTTCTGATAAAAGAGTAAAAATATTGTAAAAACAGCCACTAAACACATATGATATAGGAAAATACGAAGATAATCAAGTGGAATAAGGGAGTATAAATTGACTTCTTTCGGACAGACGGGTATAATTCTTGTTATATGGAGAAATAGGAAAGGGATATACTAGAATGAGTAATACAAATCAGAAAATCGAAACTTTAAATAAACTGCGTACTACAGAGGCAATTTATGTACTGATGTCATCCTGTACAAGAATGCCATATGTGGTCTGCGATCCGGAGACATTTGATGATGAGATCCTTCTTTACTACACAGAAGCGGAAGCGAAAGAAGAGGCTATGAAGCTTCAGAAGGAGGGAAATCCAATGCAGCTTGTCAAGGTGGATGAAAATTCCCGCCTGTCATTTTTTACCGGGCTGTTTCCGATGGGAGTCAACTGTATTCTGGTGGACAAAGGGTTGGACGGACAGATTACTGTGCAGCTTGACGAATTGATCACGAGACCGAAGGATGAAGAACTGCCAGAAGGAAAAATACGTGTAGAGAATCCGGAACTGGTGCTGACTGCAGCGTATTTTATGCAACAGATGAGAAAGCCGGATAAACCGGAGATGACGGATGAGTTAAAAGAACTGAACGAAGAAATGCTTGCCCATTATCAGGAGGGGCGTTATATTGTGACTGTTCAGGAGGACAAAGGAATTCCGATTCTGAAACAGAAAGATGGGAAAGTGTATCAGCCAATCTTTACGGATGTGCAGGAAGTTAAGAAATTCCAGAACCTGAACAAGGGTGTGACATTGAAAACCGCTGTTGTAGAAGGAAGTAAGATTCCGGAAATTCTTTCACCGGAAGCATTTGGCGTTGCAGTCAATCCGTTTGGGGTGAACCTGCAGTTGCAGATAAAGAGAAAACCGGCAAAAACGAAAGAAAACGAAAACAAAACACAAGAATAATCGAAAATAAAAAAGAGAAAATGAAAATTGCAAGAGGAATCCTGATCTGCGGAACAGGTATCGGGGTAAGCATTGCTGCCAACAAAGTTCCGGGAGCTTATGCAGCACTGGTTAACAATGTATATCAGGCTCAGAGAGCACAGCTCAGTAACAATGCCAACATTATCACACTTGGTGCACAGGTTACAGGAATTGAGCTCGCAAAATGCCTCGTAAAAGAGTACTTAAGCGTAACTTTCGATCCGGAATCCCGTTCTATGCCAAAGGTGGCAAGAATTACAGAATACGAAAAAGAAGGTAAATAATCTGAGTTATTCAGAAAGCGTAAAGAGCAGTCCATCAAGGGCTGCTTTTTGCTATAGAAAAACACGATAAGGATATACAATTATAGTATAAATGTATTTGAGATAGAAGGGAAAATGTGATAACATTAGATAGCAAAATTCAAAAAGGGGAAAAGGAAAAAGAGATGAAAAACAAGAAGCTATGGATATTTGGGGGAATCATCCTTTTGATTGTGATCCTGAATCATATTTTTGACTGGTCTTCTTACATAAGTACTGCAGAAAATCTTGAATTTATGAAGCGGATAGTGCAGAATAATCTTCCTCTGGCAATTCTATTGTATATGGTATTGACAGTTGTTGGGTGTGTGGTGCTTGCGCTTCCGGGAGTGACGTTTGCGATACTGGCAGGACTTCTCTTTGGACCAGTAATCGGTACGATTTGTTGTTCTCTGGCAACAACGATCGGGGCGGTTCTTGCATTTATTGCAGGACGTTTTTTCTTGAAAGACAGTATTGGACCAGTGGTTGCAAAAAACCGTATCTTGAAAAAATGGTTGTTTGACGATACTGGCTGTAATGAATTATTTGTTCTTATGATTACACGTCTGGTTCCGGTATTTCCATTTAATCTGCAGAATTTTGCGTATGGTATTACAGATATCCGTTTTAGTACGTATGCAATTGGTTCGTTGATATTTATGCTACCTGGTACAGCGATGTATACGGTTGGTACAGCAGGCCTTGCGGATAAGGAGAATAGGTTGCTTTATATTGGAATAGCAGTAGTGCTGGCAGTTGTAGTCACGATAATCGGGATAATCCTGAAAAAACGTTACCTGAAAGATGACCTGGAAGAAAATAAGGAATAAGGAGTAAAAAGTATGGAAAAAAAGAAAAATATTTGGGTGGGGAAAATAGTAGTGATCGTTTTGATTATTGTATCAATCGGAAGTTATTATGTATTTCCGTCCGTAAAACATGTGATGAATCAGGTATTTAAGATGTTTGCTAGTGGAGACTTTGCAGTGGTCAGAGACTTTGTAGCATCTTATGGGGCATATGCGGCATTGATTTCATTTTTGCTTATGATTTTTCAGTCGATTGCAGCGCCACTTCCGGCATTTCTGATTACATTTGCAAATGCGAATCTTTTTGGATGGTGGCAGGGAGCTATTCTGTCATGGAGCAGTGCGATGGCAGGAGCAGCGGTATGTTTTTTCATTGCAAGAATACTTGGACGTGATGTGGCAGAAAAGCTTACGAGTAAAGCTGGAATGCAGCAGATAGATACATTTTTTAAAAAATATGGAAAGAATACAGTTCTGATCTGTCGTTTGCTTCCGTTTATTTCGTTTGATATTGTAAGTTATGCAGCAGGACTTACTTCGATGTCGTTTATATCTTTTTTTGTGGCAACTGGTGTAGGACAGCTTCCGGCAACGATTGTATATTCTTATGTTGGAGGAATGCTGACAGGAGGAGCGAAGCTTCTGGTGACAGGACTGCTGATCCTGTTTGCTCTGTCGGCACTGATTTTTATGGGGAGAAAGATCTACATGGACAGACAGAATAAAAAAGCAAAATAAATGGTATAAAAAAGTCATTATCTATGGATTGGATAATGACTTTTTCTGTACAATCTTTAGAAAAAATTTACATAATCTTTCTTGAATCCGTTTTCTCTTGGGACTATAATAGACGTTACTAAGAAAATCGGGAGGATATTATGCTGTTTCAGAATACAGGACTGACCAGGGCGATGTATCAGTTTTTTCAGACACTCATTTACGTTGCCCCTGCCACACTATTTGCTGTTTCGTTGCATGAATTTGCACATGGATATGTGTCATATAAACTCGGGGATATGACACCAAAATATGACGGAAGACTGACCTTGAATCCATTTAAGCATCTGGATGTGTGGGGAACGTTATGTCTGCTTGTATTTCATGTGGGATGGGCAAAGCCGGTAAGGATCAATACCAGGAATTATAAGAATAAAAAAAGAGATACGATTCTTGTGGCAGCAGCGGGAGTAGTCATGAATTTCTTGCTTGCGTTTGTCTGTATGATTCTGCACGGGCTTTTGTATAAGTACGGATCGAGTGGGTTGATTCTGAATTATCTTTATGTGCTTACTTATTATGGAGCAGTGCTGAATATTGGACTTGGTGTGTTCAATCTGATTCCGATTCCGCCCCTTGACGGATCGAATATTCTTGCTGAGATCTTTCCGAGGGTAGCAGAGTTTTACTGGAAGATCCGACCGTATAGTATGTGGATTCTGCTTCTGTTACTTGGAACAGGAATTCTGGATGTGCCGATCAGTCTGCTGAATTCTGCAGTAATCAATGGAATGTGGAGTTTTGTGAAAGCAATTCTGAGAGTTGGATTTGTGACGACCGGTGGAGGAACGGTGATTTAAGAGAAAGGTGAAAAAGAGCCGGGAAACGGTGTAAGTGAAAATAGAAAATTGCGTATAGGAAAATGCAGGTAGTCGAGAGGATTACCTGCATTTTTCGTATACATTGTAAAACTGAAAAGAAATAAGGAAATATTACGAAAGACATTCAATAAAAATGTCTTTCGTATAATATGTAAGGCATTTAGAATGGAACATCTATTTCATTTTCGGATGTATCGCTTTTGGATTCATCAGATGCATCAGGGGTAGAAGACTTTGGAAGTCCTCCGGATACGGCAGTCTTTGCACTGATTCCGTTGATCTCAACGCGGTCGTCAACGACAATGACCAGGCATTTCTGACCATCGATAATACGTGTTTCTACAAGATCTGCGCATTCCGGGTTTACCTGAATGGTGATGTCCGGAGTTTTGATCTCGAATTTTTTGAGGTTTGCAATATTGGAGGCAAGGAGTGTACTGTGCTCTCCGGCAGCGGAATCGTACTGCGTATCGAATGTTTCCAACTTTTCTTCTTCGACACCGCTTTTTGCAAGGAGGTATTTAACTTCTGCTTTGTCAAGGGCGAGTGGTTCCGGATTTTCAGAATTCTGTTCAATCATTTCATTCAAGTTTTCGTGGATATTTTTGACTGTATCGTAGTCGCAGTCATCACCGAGCGTTTCTTCGATCAGTGTACGGAAAGTTTCTTTCTGATCTCCGGCGGTGAGTGGCGGAACACATCCAAGAAGCAGATCGGTCAGACCGTTTCCGAGATTCTCTGCATTTTTTGAATAATAAAGCAGATTGTGAATATCGGTGCTGCGGTCATTAAAAGCAGGGAAGAGGAAACCGGCATCCGGCATCTCTACGATCCAGTCACGGATACGCTCATGGAAGCTGTTTTCTTCTGCGTGATAACTGAGTCCTGGCTTGGAAAGCTTGACCGGACAGAAGGTACACATGATGTAATCATAGACTTCATCGGATGCATCGAACATTTCACTTCCGTCCGTTGATTTTCCCGGAATATCGTAGGCTGCATGGACGAGCAGGATCAGATAGTTCTCGGCATAATCATAGGAATCGATGACGCGATTATAGAATTCTTCCAGAAGAGCGTCGTCAGTAAGCCGGCTGTTTCTTAATTTGAGAAGAAATTCCTGTGTACCACCTTCCGATTCGGTCTCCAGAGGAAATTCCATATTCAGAAGATTTTTTCCGATCGTACCGGACAAGGACTTTCTGAAAATGTCAAAATACTTGAACATTTCCTCTTCCGGAAGAGAAAGGAAAGCATCTTTCATCTCCGTTTTTTTCTCTTTTTCACCATCTACATAGCATCCGCAGATGCGGGTGATCGCACAGTTGGATGGGGTGAACTGTTTTTTGATTTCAGTAACTTCTTTTTTATTCATAGTAAGTAAATCCCCTTTTGGTAATTGTGATTTTGTAAAAGACTGATGCTTATGAATTATAACATATTTTGAGGAAGAGTGTGATTAGGAGAGAAAATTATTTGATTATTTTCAGAATAATGTATATACTAAGTATATACATTATATGGAGGTGAATTTTATGCAAACACAGGTAAAAGCATGGGGAAATAGTCAGGGAATCAGACTTCCAAAAGATATTTTACAAGAGGCCAATGTAGAAATAAATGATATGCTGGAAGTAAAAGTATCGGATGGTATGATTATGCTTGTTAAGACCTTCAGGCATCAAAAATTAGAAGAAAGAGCTGAAAAGTTTGGTGGTAAGTTAAATCTTGATGGAGAATATGAATGGGATAAGCCGGAAGGAAGAGAGGTGTGGTAGAAAATGGAGATACAGCAGGGGGCTGTTTTAAAAGTGGAAAAAATTAAGGATCCTGTATTTGTTGCAAGTAAAAATTTTTTTAATCAGTCGGGAGAAATAATTGGCTGTCCAATATTAGGAGAGAGTACAGAAAGCCCACTTCACATTTATGTTGAAATGGATGAAAATAAAGGTTATATCCAATGTGAACAAATGAAAATGTTAGACTTGAGAGTCAGGGGGTATAAAATAATAGATCGTGTAAAAATGGCAGATGTAATTAATGTAACAGACGCAATACAGAGTATATTCGACTATATATAAATGCAGGGAACCAATCCGGAACCCTGCATTCATAATATCTGCTATTAAGCCATCATTCCTGTGAGAATATCATTCACAAGCTTTCCGTCAGCTTTTCCTTTTACTTTCGGCATCAGTTCTTTCATGATACGTCCTTTATCCTTTGGTGTCGGAGCATCAATTCCAAGACCGGAAAGGACACCTGCGATTACTTCTTTGATCTCAGCTTCGTCCATCATCTTCGGAGCATACTGCTCAAGAACAGCGATACGTTTCTCGCATTCTTCAATAATGTCTGTACGATCAGCAGGAGTCATCTCCAGAGTTTCTTTTGTCTGTTTGATCTCTTTTAAGATAACCTGAACTTCTTCTTCTTCGGTAAGATCGGCACGTTTGTCGATGGCTTTGTTCTTAAGGGCTGCAAGAAGAGCAGATAATGTCTCTTTTGTGTCCTTATCCTTTGCTTTCATGGCTGCGACCATAGCGCTTCTTACTTCATCAATTTTACTCATTGTATATTCCTCCAAACTTGAGGCAAAATGCCTGTCTGCACTTTATTGTAGCAGATGGGGAAAGAATTTTCAATCTCTGGAAGAGGAAAACTTGGGTGGCTATTTTTCAAAAAGTGCGGTATACTGAGAGGAATGAATCAGGGATAGATGAGAGGTTAAGCGATAGGATGAGTGGCTGTACATTATGTCCGCGGATGTGTGAGGCGGACAGGGAGAATGGGAAGACAGGTTTTTGCGGAGAGACAGGGGAGATCCGGGCGGCGAGAGCGGCGCTTCATATGTGGGAGGAACCCTGTATTTCCGGAAAGGAAGGATCAGGGACGGTCTTTTTTACGGGATGTACTTTAAGATGTGTGTTCTGTCAGAACCATGAGATTGCGGGAAGCAAGGTTGGCAAAGTGATCTCAGAAGAGCGGCTGGCGGAGATCTTTCTGGAACTGCAGGGGAAAGGTGCGAATAATATCAATCTTGTGACGCCGACGCATTTTGTGCCGCAGATCATCCGGGCGCTTCAGAGTGCAAAGAAGCAGGGAATGTACTTGCCGATTGTATATAATACGGGCGGTTACGAGAGAGTGGAAACCTTGAAAATGCTGGATGGTCTGGTGGATATTTACCTGCCGGATTTCAAATATTTAAATACAGATCATGCGAAAAAATATTCGATGGCGGAGGATTATCCGGAGGTTGCGAAGGCGGCTCTTGCTGAGATGGTAAGACAGACAGGAGAGCCGGCATTTGATGAGTGCGGAATGATGAAGCGTGGCGTGATCGTGCGTCATCTGCTTTTGCCGGGATGTCTTGCGGATGGAAAAAGAGTGGTGAAATATTTGCATGAGACTTATGGAAACCGGATTTATATGAGCCTGATGAGCCAGTATACGCCACTGGAGAGTCTGGATGCGGTAAAATATCCGGAGCTGAACCGGAAAGTGCCAGAGTATGCGTATGAGAAACTGGTGGACTATGCGATCTCGCTTGGTGTGATGCAGGCGTTTATACAGGAAGGGGATACGGCAAAGGAGAGCTTTATTCCACCGTTTACACTGGAAGGAGTATAGGAAAGGAGAATGATATGAAAAGACAGGTGACAATGGAAGAAATTTCAGATGGAAAATTATATACCAGCAATGATCTGGTAAAAGCGGACTGTGGCGATTGTGAGGGATGCCACGCCTGTTGTACGGGGATGGGAAGCTCGATTGTGCTGGATCCGTTGGATATTGTCCGGATCAGCAGGGGAACAGGAGCGGTTTTTGAGACTTTGCTTGCAGGAAAGATTGAACTGAATGTGGTAGACGGAATCATTTTGCCGAATCTGAAGATGGCAGGAGCGGAAGATGGCTGTGGTTTTCTGACAGAGGAAGGAAGATGTGGGATTCATCCATTTCGTCCGGGAATCTGTAGGCTTTTCCCGCTTGGAAGATATTATGAGGAAAATGGTTTCCGCTATTTTCTTCAGGTACATGAATGTCAGAAAGAGAACCGGGCGAAAGTAAAGGTTAAAAAATGGCTTGATACACCGGAACTGAAAAAGTATGAAACGTATATTGCCAGATGGCATGGATTACTGATTCAGTTACAGGAATACATTGCAGCACATCCGGAGAGTGCGAAAGCGGTCAGCATGGATGTACTGCAGAGATTTTACCTTACTCCGTATCAGACGGAAGAATTTTACAGTGAGTTTTTCCGGAGAATGGACGAGGCAAAAAAGGCATATTGCTAAATACAATTGAAATAATCGGCAGCCAGGGAGTATTGATCTGTCAGAAATTCTGGAAAGGTGTCACGGAAACCGGAACCTTGCGGCAAAAGAGCTGGGGATCAGTACGACGACGCTCTGGCGGAGGATGAAGAAATATGGCGTGGAAGCAAAGTATGATGAATAGCTGATGAGAAATAAAGAATAAAAAAAGATAGGACAGACTTTTTAATACCCGTTGTGAGGGTGAAGGAAAGGCTGTCCTGTTTTTTGACGAAAATCTGTAAGTAAA
Source organism: Coprococcus sp. AF102-57 (assembly GCF_027686195.1). Classification (NCBI taxonomy): domain Bacteria; kingdom Bacillati; phylum Bacillota; class Clostridia; order Lachnospirales; family Lachnospiraceae; genus Coprococcus; species Coprococcus sp. AF102-57. The sequence goes on from NZ_JAQCSY010000003.1 coordinate 158,873, forward strand.
CTTATCTGTCAAGAATATTTTCTTATATAGGCAAACCTGTACAAGGATATGGAAGATGTGTGCACAGGAATCCTTGCCTGGGATTTAAAAATATCACAACTGCAAGGCAAGATATAAAAGCACCGCATCCTTGAAAACACGCGGATTCAACCTGCATTTCTGGTAAATATGATTCAGCTTGTACTGCACTGTGTTTTTGTGAAGAAACAGCTTCTGGCTGGTTCCGAGAAGAGACATATTTGCTTCAAAGTAAGTCTGAAGCAGATTTCTTTCTTCATCAGAAAGTGCAGAGATCGTTTTTTGCAGATAAGCATTTTTTTCCTGCTCCGAGATGGAAGAGAGCAGAATTTCCAGTGTCATATCATCGAAAAAAGCAATCCCGTTTTCTGAACTCCGGCAGTATTTCAGCGCAGTGAGTGCAGACTGGTAAGAAAGAGAAAGCTGGAAAAGCTGACATTTCTTTCCGACTGCAATGGAGAGCAAAGCTCCACAGTTTGCGGTAAAATCAGCCAGTATCTGATAGAGAGCGGCTTTGCCGGAGTTTTCCAGCACGGCAAGATATTCATTTGGATAATAAAAGGTATAAAGAGTAATACCAAGCGTGCCGAAAAGTCCGATGATCTTCTGTTCAAGGGAAGAAGAGTTGTTGTGTCCATCTGGTGATGACTGGATGATCAGAAGCCGTTTCTTTGTCCCTGGATTTACCTGCAGATCCGAAAGGCAGGTGTCCAGATAATCCGGATCAGCAATCTCATTCCGGATCAGGGCATCGATAACAAAGTGTTTTTTATCTTCCAGAGAGCGACTCAGTCGGTTTAGCTCTTTTTCACGGATCAGCAGATGGGTAATCCGGTCGGCAAGATGGACGTACTGGCGGACCTGGTCCGGTTCTCCGGTAATTCCGATCACTGCAAGAAAACTGCCGTGATAATAGAGTGGCATATTGATTCCTTTTTGTGTTCCGGGAAAATCATCATCTGAAAAAACTTCGATTGTCTGTTCTGTCTGGGCGGCTTTGTGACCGATGGCATGAAACGTACCAATCCGGTCGGCGTTGGTACTCGCAAAAATCATTCCCTGCTTATCGATAAAATTGATATCCTGTCCGCAGGTGTCTTTGATCGTGTTTACTACCTGAAAGGCAAGTGATTTGTCTAACTTCATTTTAAACATCCTCCGATTCTGGAAAAGAAGTTGCGGGAATGATGCAGATGCTTATCCTGCATTTAACAGGATAAAGAGAACGGTATCATTACCACTTATTTAAGAATTGTAGCATTATTTGGAGAGAGGAACAAGGTGGAAAAGTACAAGGGGAAGATTGCATAAAAGAAGAACTGGAAAATGTATATGATTCACAAAAATGCAATATATGAATGAAAGATTTCAAAATATGAAATAAAACAATTGCTGAAAAAGTATAAATTGACAGAAAAATATCATGTTGAAATGAAGATCTGTCAGGTCGTAGATCGTTGTGTTGTTGATGGTCAGTGTAGGAAAAGAAGAAAATCATAAAGAAAAGAGAGTATTTCTGTAAAAACTATACAAAAACACTCTCTGAAATTTGTAAATAATGTTAGAACTATAACAGACGGAATACCTGTTCCACAGCTGCTGTCATATTTGATTTTGCATTTTTGGGATCCATTGCTTCGTCTAGTGTTGTGATTCCACGGACGATCGGGAAGAATGCATCGATTCCGGCCGCATTGCAGGCTGTTGCTTCCGGGGTGACGCTTCCGGCAAAAGCAACGACTTTGGAGCCGTATTTTTTTGCAAGTCTTGTCACACCGACAGGAGCTTTTCCCATAGCGGTCTGGTGATCGAGGCGTCCCTCGCCGGTAACAGTGATATCTGTATCTTCTAATTCTTTTTCCAGTTCGACAGCGTTAAGAATCAGATCGATTCCAGGAGTCAGCGTAGCATTTAAATAACTGAGAAATGCAAAGCCAAGACCCCCTGCAGCACCGGCACCTTCTGCAGATGCATAATCATTATGAAGAAATTTGGAGGTAACAGAAGCATAATGATTCATTGCCTGATCCAGTTCTTCTGCTATTTCCGGTGTGACACCTTTTTGCGGACCATAAATATAGGTAGCTCCGTTCTTTCCGCAAAGTGGATTAGTTACATCACAGGCAATATGAAAACTGCATTCTTTGAGAATTGGGTTAGCTTTTTCTATTATAATAGAAGATACCCGGTCAAGCGCCTGTCCGCCTTCGCCGACATCCTGTCCATTTTCATCGAAAAATTGATAGCCAAGTGCCTTAAGCATTCCAATTCCACCATCATTTGTTGCGCTTCCTCCAATTCCAATAATGAAATTGCGGATACCGCGTTCCATGGCATCTGCGATCATTTCACCGACACCGTAAGTGGTTGCAGTAAGTGGATTTTTTTCGGATTCTCTTACCAGGATAATTCCGGCAGCGGCAGCCATTTCGAGGATGGCAGTATTTTTTTCTGCCAGATATCCGTAATGTGCATTTACCGGAGTACCAAGAGGACCAGTCACTGTAAGATCAATACGCTCACCACCAAGTCCTGCAATCAGGGCATCTGTGGTGCCTTCACCACCATCTGCAAGTGGTTTTACGACAACATTCGCATCCGGGTGTGCTTTTAAGATTCCTTCCTTTGCAGCCATTCCGGCTTCAATCGAAGTGAGACTTCCTTTAAATGAATCAATTGCAACTACAACTTTCATAATTTCTAATCTCCTTATCATTGAATTTATTTTATGATAAATCCAGTGTATCATGGATTGAAGGAAAAAAGAATGTTATAAGAAATAATAAAAAGAATAAATAAACATAAAAATATGTCCCTTATAACATTTGCAAAAAGTGGGATATTTCCTATAATATGATGTAAGTGTCAAAAGTATCAATTGCGTTTGTGTTCGCACAAATAAGCAATTGATACTTATTGACACGTTGAACACCGAAAACGGAATAAAATGGTGTGAATACGCTATTTTATGGGAGTTTGAGGTGTTCGAGGATTGCGGGAATTGCATAGCAATGGGGCAATCCGGTTACATCAGTGAGTGGCAAAATTTACTTTTGACACTCATATCATAAGATAGTAAAAACAGACAGTAAGGAACAGAAAAACAAAATGCAGGGAGTGGAAATCATGAATAAAAAGGAGATAAAACTGAGTAATGGATGTGATTGCCATTCCAAGAAGTGGAAAGGCAGAACATGTACTGCAGAACTTGGAGGCGGGAAAGGTTCATTTGACAGCGGAGGAATATGCCAGATTAGATGCTGCTTTTCCGGCACCTCGGGAAAAAACATATCTTGATATTGTGTAAATCCCGGTGGAATGTGGACGGTGAGATACAAATTAAAAAAATAGAGAAAGACCACACTTATAGATAAACAAAATAAAACTTATTGAAAATTTAAAAAATTGTTTTGCATTCTTGTTCTTTTTATGATATTGTCTTTAGAGGTACAATAATTCAGGGAGGAACAAGAAATGAATAATTACATGTATCTGGTCCCGATTGCAGCTGTTATTGCTTTATTATTTGCAGCATATCTTGCTGGTAAAGTAGGAAAACAGGATGCAGGTACGGACCGCATGAAAGAGATTGCAGGCGCAATCGCGGAGGGCGCAAGAGCTTTCCTCATGGCTGAATACAAGATTCTGGTCATTTTTGTAGTAGTGCTTTTTGTACTGATCGGATTTGGTATCAGCTGGGTAACAGCAGTATGCTTTGTAATTGGAGCACTTTTCTCAACAGTTGCAGGATACTGTGGTATGACAGTCGCTACAAAAGCGAACGTAAGAACTGCTAACGCAGCAAAAGAAAGCGGAATGAATAAAGCATTATCAATTGCTTTTTCTGGCGGGGCCGTTATGGGAATGTGCGTAGCAGGTCTTGGAGCACTTGGCGTAAGCCTTGTGTACATTGTTACAAAGAACGTAGATGTGCTTTCAGGATTCAGCCTTGGTGCATCTTCAATCGCACTTTTCGCCCGTGTTGGTGGTGGTATCTACACCAAAGCAGCAGACGTTGGTGCAGACCTTGTTGGTAAAGTAGAAGCAGGTATCCCGGAAGATGATCCGCGTAACCCGGCTGTTATCGCTGACAATGTAGGTGATAACGTAGGTGACGTTGCAGGTATGGGAGCTGACCTTTTTGAATCTTATGTTGGTTCACTTGTATCAGCACTGACTCTTGGAGCAGCAGCAGGAGCTGTATCCGGAGTACTTTATCCGCTTGCGATCGCAGGATGTGGTCTGATCGCTTCTATCATCGGAACCTTCTTTGTAAAAGGTGATGAGAATTCGAATCCGCAGAAAGCTCTTACAAAGGGAAGCTATGCAGCTTCTATCGTAGTTATTGTTGTAGCACTTGTACTGAGTAATGTACTCTTCGGAAAGATGAGTGCGGCAATTGCCGTTATCGCAGGTCTGGTTGTTGGTGTGATCATCGGTAACATCACAGAGTACTACACATCAGCAGACTACAAACCGGTTCAGGGAATCGGAGAACAGTCAGAGACTGGTGCAGCTACTACAATCATCAGTGGTATTGCGGTAGGAATGAAATCTACAGCAATCCCGCTTCTCCTGATCTGTGTAGGTATCTTTGTATCTTACTCAGTTGCAGGACTTTACGGAATCGCACTTGCAGCAGTAGGTATGCTTTCTACAACAGGTATCACAGTTGCCGTTGATGCATACGGACCGATCGCAGACAATGCAGGTGGTATCGCAGAAATGTCAGGATTGGATGAATCTGTTCGTGAAATCACAGATAAGCTTGACTCAGTAGGAAATACAACTGCAGCTATGGGTAAGGGATTCGCGATCGGATCAGCAGCCCTTACCGCACTTGCACTTTTCGTATCTTATGCACAGGCAGTTGGTCTTGAAGCAATCAACCTTCTTGACTACAGAGTAATCATCGGTATCTTTATCGGTGGTATGCTTACATTCCTCTTCTCCGCATTTACTATGGAGTCTGTATCAAAGGCTGCATACAAGATGATCGAAGAAGTAAGACGCCAGTTCCGTGAAAAACCGGGCATTATGAAAGGTGAAGAAAAACCGGATTATACATCATGCGTTGCAATTTCTACCACAGCAGCTCTTCACGAAATGCTGCTTCCGGGTGTGATGGCAGTCGTAGTACCGTTGATCGTTGGTATCGTTCTTGGTGTGGAATCCCTCGGTGGATTACTTTCCGGAGCACTTGTTACAGGTGTACTTATGGCAATCTTCATGTCCAATGCTGGTGGAGCATGGGATAATGCTAAGAAATACATCGAAACAGGACATCATGGCGGAAAAGGAAGCGAAGCTCACAAAGCAGCAGTTGTTGGTGATACAGTAGGTGATCCGTTCAAGGATACATCAGGACCGTCTATTAACATCCTGATCAAACTTATGACAATTGTTTCACTTGTATTTGCACCGTTATTCTTATCAATCGGTGGATTACTGTAAGAATTGAATAAAGTAAAAGAAATCCTTCATTTGCGGGAAACCACAGATGAGGGATTTTTTTGTAAAAGGCACGAATTATTTGATTTATAAATAAGACAAGCAAATTATAGTTAAATACGATAAGACAATCTATAGAAATAGGACTGGTTTGATGTTAGAATGAAAAAGTGATGTAAGATGACAAAGGAGAGAGAAAAATGATAGAAGAAAGTATGATTCGGGAAAAATTTATAAAAGGATATGATTGCTCTCAGGTCGTTCTGTCTTATTTCGCAGAGAGACTTGGGATTACGGAAGAGATGGCGAATAAAGTCTCGGCTTGTTTTGGAGGTGGAATGATGCATGGGGATACATGCGGTGCATTTACCGGAGCAATCATGGCTGTTGGATTAAAATATGGACACTGGGATGTGAATACTCTGCTTCGGCAAAAAGAAGAAATGATGAACAAATATGCAGAATTTAGAGCATTGTTTCTGGAAAAGTTTGCAACAAACAGTTGCAAAGAGTTATTAGGCTATGATGTATCGCTTCCGGAACAGCTTGAAGAAGCACTTTCGAGTGGCAGAATGCTGGATTTTTGTCCTAAAGTAGTGGAAAGTGTGATTGAAATGTTGGAGGAAATATTATAGATGAAAGATGCACTTATTTTATTTACGAGGGTGCCGATACCAGGACAGACAAAGACCAGGCTGATGCCTTTTCTAACTGGGGAAGAGTGCGCGCGTCTACATGCCTGCTTTGTAAAGGATATATATGAAAAAGCAAAGCAGGTGGATGCGGATATTTTCGTGTTTTTTACACCAAAGGATGAAAAGAAGCTGCTACAGCAAGTTCTTGATAATGAGACAGTATGTCTTCCACAATTTGGTGATGATCTTGGTGAAAGGATGAAGAATGCGATTGGAATCGTACTGAGAATGGGGTATGAGAAAGTAATTCTGATCGGGACAGATATTCCGCAGATTCATCCGGAAACACTGAAAAATGCATTTGATAATCTTGGGGGAAAAGATATTGTGATTCATCCTACATTTGATGGAGGGTACTATCTGATCGGAATGAAAAAAGAATATGATTCTATATGGAAAATTGAACGATACGGAACGAATACAGTTATTTATGATACCTTACAGCACATGAGAAATGAGAAGCTCTCTACGGCGGTAGGTCAGATGTATTATGATGTGGATGATAAGGGAGATTTGTACCACCTGTATGAGGATATTGAAAAGGGAGCAATTTGTAACTGTCCAATTACGATTGATTATCTGGAACTGGGACTGAAAGGAAAGCTGGATAAAAATTATGAATAAGTGGGATTTGGATGCATGTATCCATTGTGGAAAATGTACCAGAAGTTGTCTGTTTCTGGAAAAATACGGAATTGATCTGCCGGTATTAAAAGAAAAACCGGAGCTGGCATATCATTGTTTCTTGTGTGGAACCTGCGGGTGTGTCTGTCCAAAAGGAATTGATGGAAAAGAGATTGCACTTGACAGTCGGAGAAAATTGGTTGAAGACGGAGGTGGGAAGCTTCTTGATAATTCATATGACGGACTGCTCTTAGAAAAGAATCCGTATAAATTTGCAAATTACCGCCATTCAAAAAAGAAAGCAGTTTTTTTTACGGGATGTAATTTTCCGTCTTTTTTTCCGAAAACGACAGATAAGTTGGTGGAAGAATTCGCAAAATATGATGTGGGAGTTGTATATGACTGTTGTGGGAAACCGATTGAAGAACTGGGACTTGTTTCAGAGGCAGCGGGGATCATTGAGCGAATCAACTGGAAATTAAAAGAGTCAGGAGTAGAACAGGTGATCATGGCATGTCCGAACTGCTATTATTTTTTAAAAGGACGACTGGATGCGGAGATTATCAGTGTTTACGAAAAAATGGCAGAGCTTAAAATTGGAAATATTTATCAAAAAGAAAGGATTCCAATGTATTATCCATGTCCGGACCGAAAAGACAGAAAGTTTGAATATGATATGAAGCCATTCCTTGTCGGAAAGGTAGAAGATGCATTCAGAGATGTACAGTGTTGCGGGCTTGGTGGATGCGCAGCTGGAAAAGAAGCGGATGTGGCACAGGCACTGACAGACCGTGTAAAAGCATCGAGGGAGCCGGAACTTTATACATATTGTGCTTCGTGCATCTGTAGTTTCAGAAGGAGAGGATATGAAGATGCAAAGCATTTGCTACCGCTTATTATGGGAATCGATGAAAAGGTACCTCTTGGGAAAACACCTATTTTGAATCGGGCAAAATGTAAATTTAAATAGGGGAGTCGTGGGAAAAGAATGACGATTAAAGAATTAGAGGAATTTCGGATGATTTGTCTAAGAGGAAGTCTTGCGAGGGCTTCAAAAGAGCTTTTTATGTCACCACAGGGACTCAGCCGTGTACTGAAAAATCTGGAAAATGAACTGGAATGTACGTTGCTTGACAGGGTTGCCTCCGGGATAGAACTGACAGAGAGCGGACAGAGGCTGTATGATTATGCGAATACGGTTCTTAGCGAATATGATAAATTGAAAAAAGAAATTGATATGATACGTGCGAGTGAGGAAGGGACAGTAGAACTTCTGGTTGCCTATGATATCCTGCGTTACCTGACGCCAGACTGTATTCTGGAATTTCAGAAGAAATATCCGAATGTGACATTTTCTTATATGGAATATCCGGATCGGATCGTAGAGAAAATGCTGCTTGACAAAGAAGGGAATGTGGCATTGTCGATCGGACCATTTGCAGGAGATTGTTTTGATATGAAAAGTTTAAAAAAATGCAGTCTGGGGCTTCTGGTCTATGAAGGACATTCTCTGGCGAAAAAAAGAGAAGCAACTATTCTGGATCTGGAAGGCGAGCCTCTTTATCTTGAAAACAGCAGTTTTAAACTCAATGAGTTTATTCAGAGCAGATGCTGGAACCGGGGATTTGAACCGGATATTGTATTTGAGACAAATGGATTTGATCTCTGCTATAAAATGTGCCGGCTGAAGAGAGGGATTTCTGTGACGATTGACTTTGTCCATGAAGATATGAATACAGAGGGGCTGGTCATGATTCCTTTCGCAGAAGATGATATGATCTGGGAAATCGGTCTTCTTACGCTGAAGGACAGAGCAATGGAATCATCGGTAGAAAAATTCTATAAGTATATAGAAAAATACAATAGCTAAACGAAGTGTTGAGGGGCAACAACAAAGCAGGAATGAAAAACAGCGTGCTTTTTGTTAATAATTTGTTATAATGAAGGACGGAGAAAATGAAGGAGGAAAATTTTAATGAAAAAGAGAATTGCAGCGCTGCTTTTAAGTACTGTGATGGCGTTTTCCTTAACAGCATGTGGAAACAGCGCAAAGACAGAAAAAGCAGACAACAAAGAAACCAAGCAGACAACCGAAGCCGTAGAGGATATGAGCTTCGATGAAATGGTGGATGCAGCCAAGGGTACAACCGTTACATTTTACGGATGGGGCGGAGATGATAGCTTAAATGACTGGCTTGATAACTACTATGCACCGCGTCTGAAAGAAAAATATGACATCACACTGGAACGTGTACCGATGGATATTGATGCGATTTTAAGTCAGCTTTCCGGTGAAATTTCAACAGATAAAAAAGATGGCGATATCGATATGATCTGGATTAATGGAGAAAACTTCAAGACCTGTAAAGAAAACAACATGCTTTACGGACCGTTTGCAGAAGAACTTCCGAACTTCCAGTCTTATATTGATACAGATGATGAAGAGACAAATGCAGACTTCTGCTTTCCGATTGAGGGATATGAAGCTCCATACGGAAAAGCACAGCTTGTTATGATCGCAGATACAGCAGTAACACCGGATCTTCCGACAAACACAGATGAGTTCATGGAGTTCTGCAAAGCGAACAAAGGAAAAGTAACTTATCCTGCATTACCTGACTTTACAGGAAGTGCATTTGTTCGTAATGTGATTTACGATATCTGTGGATATGAACAGTTCATGGATATGGAAGCTGATAAAGAGACTGTAAAAGCAGCAATTGAGCCAGCTCTTGAATATCTTCGTGAACTGAATCCATACCTGTGGAACGAAGGAAAGACTTTCCCGAAGGATTCTACAGCGCTGACCAATATGTACTCTGACGGAGAAGTTGTGATGGATATCTCTTATGGTGCATACTCAACAGCTACCAACATTGAAAATGGTACTTACACAGAGACATCTCAGTCTTTCCAGTTCGATAAAGGAACAATTGGAAATACAAACTACATTGCAATTGCAGCAAACTCAGGAAATGTAGCAGGAGCACAGGTGGCAATAAATGAGATGCTTGATCCGGAAGTACAGGCAGACCGTTTTGCTGAGATCCGTACTATTCCGGTTGTAGATTACAACAAATTAAACGATACACAGAAAGAAGCATTTGATAAAGTTGAAATCGGTAAGGGAGTAATCTCTCAGGATGAACTTTTATCAAAACGTCTTCCGGAAATGCCTTCCGCACTTGTACCGATCATCGAAGAGATCTGGGCAGAGGAAGTAGTAGGAAAATAAAATGAAGAAAAAAATGACACCTTATATACTGTTGGTGCCGCAACTTATATTAGGCGTAGTTTTTATTATTGGTCTGGGAACTGGAATCATCCAAAGTTTAGGGGTGATTCCAGCTTTTGGATTAACGGAACCGACGCTGAAATATTATAAGGAGGTACTGACAAGACCGGATCTTTTGCAGTCATTAAAATATAGTCTGTACATTGCATTTATGTCGGCTTTTCTTGCCACAGTAACAGGAACATTTCTGTGTGCAGTTCTGGTGAGTGCCGGAAAAGTGCGCGGAATCATTATGCGGATTGTTCAGATTCCGATCATTGTTCCCCATGTTGTTGTGGCACTCTTTATTGTAAACATTCTTTCGCAAAATGGAATCCTTGCGAGAATCCTTGCAAATGCAGGACTGATTACGGATCAGCAGCAGTTTCCGATGTTGATCTATGACAGATATGGACTTGGCGTAATTCTTGCCTATCTGTGGAAGGAAATTCCATTCATAATCTATTTTGTGATTGCTCTGATGGCGAATATCAATGGCAGTCTTGGAGAAGCAGCGACCAATCTTGGAGCGAATAAACTTCAGGCCTTCATGAAAGTAACGCTTCCTTTATGTATGAATACAGTGCTCAGTGGTTTCCTGATCATCTTTGTATTTGCACTTGGAGCATATGAGCTGCCATTCATACTTGGAGCAACGATACCAAAGGCGCTGCCGGTTCTGGCTTATCTGGAATATACCAAGCCTGATCTGCGGGCGCGACCGTATGCGATGGCGATCAATGGAATCCTGATCGTGATCTCTCTGATTGCAGCAGTTTTATATTACATATTACTTCGCCGGAGCACGAAGAAGCTGGCAGGTTAGGAGGAACAGGAAGATGAAAAGAAAAAAGAACATCTGGGAAGGTCTGATCATAGGCATTTTTATTTTCCTAGTGATTGTACCAATTCTTACGATCCTTGTCTGGGTAGGGACAGAGAGATGGGCATGGCCGTCACTTATCCCGCAGAAATTTTCGATGAGAGCGGTGAATGGAATACTGAGAAACAGGCAGCAGCTTGTGCGACTTTGTATGTCCAGTCTTTTCATATCGGCTTCGGTCGCGTTCCTGTCGGTTGTGATCGGAACAATGACGGCGAGGGCGCTGGAATGCTATGACTTTTTTGGAAAGCGGCTGTTTTCATTTATGTCGATGCTTCCGTTTCTTGTTCCGGGAACCGTGTTTGCGATGGGGGTTCAGATTACATTTATTAAGTGTGGACTTAGCGGAACTGTTCTGGGGGTTATTATTGTCCATCTGATCTGCTCTCTTCCATATGCAGTGACACTGATGAAGGATGGAACAAGAGCAATGGGGGTAAAGCTGGAGGAGCAGGCAAGAGTTCTGGGGGCTGGTGCGCTTCAGGCGTTTTTTAAAGTGACACTTCCGAATCTGTTTCCGGTCATGCTTTCTGCGTTTTCGATGGCATTTGTTGTTTCATTCAGTCAGTATTTCCTGACGTTGATGATCGGCGGGGGAAATGTCAAAACATTTGCGATCGTCATGGTTCCATATCTCGGAAGCGGAGAACGTAATTTTGCCAGCATTTACAGTGTGATATTCCTGGTGATCATGCTTCTGGTGTTTGGAATACTGGAATGGATCGTGGGACGTTTTACAAAGGCACAGGAAGTAGAATATTATTAGGCAGGAGGAGCACATGAGTCTTACAATTAAAGAACTTTGTGTAGATTTACAAAAGACAAGAATACTGAAGAATATAAATCTGGAGATTAGAACGGGAGAATTTGTTTCGCTTCTTGGCGCCTCAGGCTGCGGAAAGACAACACTGTTAAAAAGCATTGCAGGTCTTCTTGAAACGCAGGAAGGGGATATCCGGATCGATGACACATCGATTACAAATCTTGCACCGGAAAAAAGAGGAACCGTGATTGTTTTTCAGGATCTCAGACTGTTTCCGCATATGACGGTAGAACAGAATATCAGCTTTTCGATGGATCTGAAAAAAATCCCGAAAAAAGATAAGCAGGCGCAGGTAGGAGAACTGTTAAAAGCTGTCCAGCTGGAAGGATTTGAGAAGCGTAAGATCCGGGAAATGTCCGGTGGACAGCGTCAGAGGGTTGCGCTGGCAAGAGCGCTTGCGGCAGATCCGAAAATTCTTCTTCTTGATGAACCATTTTCAAGCCTGGATGAGAATCTGCGGTGCGAGATGGCAGATCTGGTAAGAAAGCTGCATCATGAGATGGGGCTTACGGTCGTTATGGTCACGCATGATAAAGAAGAAGCGATGAAGGTGTCTGACCGGATCGCTCTGATGAAAGCTGGAGAAGTGCTTCAGTATGATAAGCCGGAGAGGATGTTCTACCATCCAGAGTCCAGAGCGGTGGCAGATTATATGGGACAGACAAATTATATTTTGGGGAAAGTGGAGAATGGCAGATTCGTAAGCCGGGCAGTTTCATTTGAGACGCAGAAAGCGGAAGGAGAGTATGAACTGATGGTCAGACCATCGGCGATAACGTTGACCGTAGATGAGACGGAAAGAATGTATCAGATTGAAGAAGTTATGTTTGAGGGGGAAACAGCAGAAATCCTGTTGAAGTATGCAGATGGAAAGCTGACAGTATGGATGCTTCACCGTGACTGGATGAAATTGGGGGTAAAAACAGGAGAACTGGTTGGCATCAAAATTGATGAAAGACAGGGGATTTTGTTTCAGAAGTGATAAAAGGAGAATGGTATGCGAAAAATAATTCATGATTGTGACTGTACGTTTGGAATTAATGGGTGTGATGTAGATGATGGACTGGCACTGCTGTATCTTCTGGGGGATCCGGAAGCAGAGGTCCTGGGAGTGACGACAACTTATGGGAACAATACGCTGGAGAAGGTTTACGAAAATACAAAGAAGTTTGTAAAGAAAATCGGGCATGACGAGTTGCGCGTTTACAAAGGTGGAGCAACACCTGGAGAAACCGAAAGTGAAGCGGCACATTATCTTGCCGAGATGGCAGAAAAATATGCCGGGGAGCTGGAAATTCTGGTTACGGGTTCCGTGACAAATCTTTATGGAGCCTGGAAACACAATCCTGAGTTTTTTCATCAGGTGAAGAGTATCGTATTGATGGGAGGAGCAACAGAACCGCTGATCTTTGCAAAGCGGGAAATGGATGAACTTAATTTCTCCTGTGATCCGCTGGCAACTTATGCGACACTTACCAGTGGAACGGATGTTGCGGTTATTACGGGTAATAATTGCCTGAAGGTACTTTTTACAAGAGAAGAGTATGAAAGAGAACTTTCGGATCTGAGTAAGGGAGTTGTAAGGCTGATCAAGAATGAGACGGATTACTGGTTTGACAATAACTGGGATGAATATGGAATTCCCGGATATTATAACTGGGATGCGATCGCTGCGGCTTACATGATGCATCCGGAACTTTTTGAGACACAGATAGTGGACATGCAGCTGTCAACAGAAAAGCTTACAAAGGGAAGAATGATTCTGGCAGAGGATGAAGCAAAAAAGAACTGCACCCTCAAGATCCCGGTGATCAGAGATGCGGACGAGTTCCGGAGAAATCTGTATGATACCTGGATGAACGTAGAAATTGAAACCGTGAAGTAGAGATGAAAATATCAATTATTATACCAACATACAATGAAGAATCGACAATTGAAAGGCTGATGGAGACACTGGAGCCGCTGAATGAAAGATGTGAGATTCTGTTTGTAGACGGGGGAAGCACGGATGGAACACTAGCACTTTTGAAGGACCGGTATCCGGTGATTCAGTCCCCGAAAGGAAGGGCAAAGCAGATGAACATGGGAGCGGAAGAAAGCAGTGGAGATGTACTTTTTTTCCTGCACTGCGACAGTGAAGTTCCACCTACAGCATTAGAAGAGATTGAGACTGTAATGAAAAAATACCGGGCAGGGTGTTTTGGAATTGCATTTCATTCATATAACTTTTTTATGTTCACCTGCAGGGTGATCTCCAATCACAGGATTAAAGACAGAAAAGTAATGTTTGGAGACCAGGGGATTTTTATTGACCGGAAGTTGTTTTTTGAAGTGGGAAAATTTCCAGAGATGCCGATTCTGGAGGATTATCAGTTTTCACTGATCCTCAAAGAAAAAGGGATTCCGCTTGGGATGACAAGACACAGGATTTATACTTCAGACAGAAGATTTGGCGGAAATACAATCGAAAAGCTGAAAGTAATGTGGCTTATGAACCGGCTGAGAGCCATGTACCGGGATGGTGTTCCGGCAGAAGAGATTGCAAAATTATATAAGGATGTCCGTTAGGGAGTCTGCTTTATGCAGACTCCTTTACTTATTCGGAAAATCAATAAAAGAAATAGAGAAAATCAATGATAAGTGTAAGGGATTTGATTGAATAAAGACTGAAAAAATAATATAATTATAATTTAAAGGGGAAGAAAATATGTCAGTTTATATTCAAAATTTTGTCAAATTTAAGCCGTTTTTAAAAGAACTGGTTTCAAGAGACGTGAAGGTGAAATACCGGCGTTCCATACTGGGGGTTTTATGGACACTGCTGAATCCACTTCTTATGATGACGGTTTTATCCATCGTTTTCTCAAATCTGTTTAAATTTGATATAGAGAATTTTCCGTTGTATTTGTTATGTGGGCAGGTTATTTTTAACTTTTTCAATGACGCTACGACAAATGCAATGTCAGCAATTATCGGGAGTGCATCTCTGATAAAGAAGGTGTATGTACCGAAATATGTATTCGTGATGTCAAGGGTGTGTTCCAGTCTGATCAATCTGATGGCATCCTGTGCAGCGTTATTTCTGATTATGATCGGTATGCGTGCGGAACTTCACTGGACAATGCTTCTTTCAGTTGTGCCACTTTTTTTGCTGGTGGTTCTGGCTCTGGGGATTGGACTGATTCTGGCGACGATTGCGGTGAAATACAGGGATGTTCTGCACTTGTATTCGGTGCTGATGGCAGTGCTGATGTATCTGACACCGGTTATCTATCCAATGTCGATTCTGCCGGAATGGTTATACCATCTGGTAATGATAAACCCTCTGACCAGTATTCTGATCATGTTCCGGAATGTTGTGATCTATGGCATACTTCCAGGTCTGGTGATGCTTCTGGTGACAGCAGCAGAAGCTGTACTGTGTCTTGGAGTGGGATGCTGGGTTTTTTATAAGCATCAGGATGGTTTTATCTTTGATTTGTAGGAGTAAGGATGGAGAAAAAAGTAATTGTAAAAGTAGAAGATGTTTCCATCAAATTCAGTCTGGCATCAGAGAAATTTGATGGATTTAAGGAATATTTTATACAGAGAGTAAAGAAAAAGATTACCTATCAGGATTTCTGGGCACTGCAGGATGTGTCGTTTGAAGTCTATAAAGGAGAAACACTGGGACTGATCGGTGTAAACGGAAGTGGAAAAAGTACGATGTTGAAAATCATTGCCGGTGTCATGAAACCAACCTGTGGCAGCGTTAAGACTTCCGGTGTGATCGCGCCGCTGATCGAACTGGGAGCAGGGTTTGATTTTGACCTGACTGCGAAGGAGAACGTATTTCTGAACGGGACGCTGCTTGGATATACCAGGGAATATCTGGAGGAGCACTATGAAGA
Source organism: Coprococcus sp. AF102-57 (assembly GCF_027686195.1). NCBI lineage: Bacteria > Bacillati > Bacillota > Clostridia > Lachnospirales > Lachnospiraceae > Coprococcus > Coprococcus sp. AF102-57. Next base: position 174,531 of record NZ_JAQCSY010000003.1, read on the forward strand.
GATTGTAGAGTTTTCAGAACTGGACCAGTTTATGGATGTACCGGTGAAAAATTTTTCATCAGGAATGTTTTCGCGTCTCGCGTTTGCGGTAGCAACAATCGGACAGCCGGATATTCTGATCGTGGATGAAGTATTATCGGTAGGCGATTTCCATTTTCAGCAGAAATGTGAAGCAAGAATTAACCGGATGAAGGAGAATGGAGCTACGATTTTGTTTGTTTCGCATAATATGGAGCAGGTGAGAAATCTGTGCAGCCGGATTGTATGGCTGGAACATGGAAGAGTTCGTAGTATCGGGGATGCAGATGAGTTGTGCAGAGAATATCAGGAAGCAGAATAAGAGGGAAAAATGAAAAAAATAAAAAAGATGGCAGCAGTCATTATACTGATTCTGATTGCATTTATTTATGGACATATTCATAAGACCCATGCGATTTATGACCGGACGGTTGAAAATGATCAGTATATCATGCTGGACGGATCACAGAGTCAGATAACACAGGAGTTTATCTGTGAGGAAGATTCGCTGGATGGAATTCAGGTGAAATGTCAGAATTTGCAGGAAGATCCAGAAGCAGAGATTCGAGTTTATCTTCAGGATTGTGAAAATGGAGGAATTGTCGCAAAATCTGTGAAGAAAGCAGGAGAAATCAAAACGGGCAAATTCAATGAATTTTCGTTTAATACGGTCAGCAGATGCAGAGGGAAGGCGTATAAAGTAGTGTTTGAGAAAGATTTTCTTGCACTTTATGCAGAAAAGACATCAGAAGAAGGAACAAATTTGAAAATAAATAGTGAAGAAAGTGAAGGAACTTTAATTTTAAAGACGGTTACATATCGGTTTGATATAGAAACATTTTGCGTATTTCTGCTGTTAGTATTGTATATCTGTGTTTTCTTTCATTTTTTGAACTGGTTATTTTCCAGATAGTGTGGAAGTGAGAGGATTTGAAAAATGGAAAATGCTTTTTATATCGCAACATGTCGGTTTCATGTAAAAGAAAAAGACAGATTACTTATTACGGGATATTTTCTGGATAACAGACCAGATGGAAACCGGATTGAAATCCGGCTGGATGAAAAGAAACTATTTTATACAACGGATGGAATCCGTCTTCATCCGTTGAAGTTCCGTAAGATAAGAAAAAGACTTATAACCAAACAGTTTTTTCTTTGGATACATCTTCCGAAAGACTGGAGAGAAGCGTCCAGACTGGAAGTATTGCAGTCGTATCGTGGAAAAGAAGAATTGATGAAGACCTTTGCAGTCAGTGAATTGAAGAACCTGGAGAAATGGCTGGCAAACAGCATAGATAAGGTGAATACTGAAGAAAAAGGATTTTCAGTCGAGGGATGGTATTATAGCAGGAAAAATGCATCGATTCGATTTCTGGACGAGAATCAGAATGAACTGGAGATGAAAGAAGAAAAAATCCGGCGTCTGGATGTGCTGCGAGAGTATCCGGAATGTAAAAAGGAAGAGATTGCCGGGTTTAAGGCATTTTATGAGGAAGGTATTCCGCGAAAACTGGAAGTATGCTTTGAAGAAGAAGAGAAAAATGCGGAAGAGATCATGAATCTCAAAAGAAAACTGCGACGTCAGAAAATGCTGGATGATTTTCGCAAAGTCAGAATCTATTATCGTCAGTTTGGAATCCGTGCAGCGTTTATCAGGGCGGGTGACAAATTGAGTGGGAAAAACGGTACAGAGTATGAAGAATGGCTGCGAAGACATGAGCCGTCCAGGATCAGACTGTACCGGCAGAAGAGAAAGCAATTTACCCGGATGCCGAAGATTTCGATTGTTGTTCCTCTTTACCGGACACCGGAAAGATATCTGCGGGAAATGCTGGATTCTGTAAGAGGACAGTCCTATCAGAACTGGGAGCTCTGTCTTTCAGATGGAAGCGGGGAAGATTCGTCGATTGCAGGGATTCTGGAAGAATACACAAAGAAGGATAGCCGAATCCGGGTGAAGGACAATAAAAAACAACTGCATATTTCGGATAATACAAATGTGGCACTTGATATGGCAACGGGAGATTATATCGCTTTTATGGATCATGACGATCTGCTGACACCGGACGCATTGTATGAGTGTGTGGCAGAGCTGAATGAATATCCGGATACAGAGCTTATTTATACGGACGAGGATAAGATTACAATGGATGGAGAAGAGTATTTCTTCCCTCATTTTAAATCGGATTTTAATCTGGATATGCTCTGTACAACAAATTATTTCTGTCATCTGGTGGTTGTTAAAAAGGAATTATATCAGGCGGCAGGAAAGTTGAACGGCGAATACGATGGTGCACAGGACTATGATTTTGTACTCCGGTGTGTTGAGAAAACCGATAAGATCCGGCATATACCGAAAATCCTATATCACTGGCGAGCATGCGAAGGATCTACAGCAGGCAGTGCAGACAATAAATCCTATATTGTGGATGCAGGTGCAAAAGCGGTAAGAGCGCATTACAGAAGAATGGGAATTGAAGCAGAAGTCATTCCAACGAAGTATCCGGGAATGTACCGGACAAAATATCCGGTGAAACAAACGCCTAAGATATCAATCATTATTCCGAACAAAGATCATACCGATGATCTGATCAAGTGTCTGCGGTCGATCCGGGAGAAAAATACATATGAGAATATAGAAATCCTTATTGTGGAAAATAACAGCCAGAAAAAAAGAACTTTTAAAGATTACAGAAGGATCATGTATGAGGATTCCAGAGTTAAAGTTCTGTACTGGAAAGGAGAAGGGTTCAATTATCCGGAAATCAACCAATATGGAGTTGACCATGCGGCTGGAGAATATCTGCTGTTCCTGAACAACGATACAGAAATGATCGGCAGTGATTGCATCAAAGAAATGCTGAGTTATTGTATGCGGGAGGATGTAGGTGCTGTCGGAGCGAGAATGTATTACGAAGATGGAACGCTTCAGCATGGAGGAGTGATCATCGGACTTGGAGGAGTGGCAGGACATGCATTCCTTGGCATAGACGGAGATTCGCCGGGATACTTTGCGAGGGCGCAGGTGATCCATGATCTGAGTGCGGTGACCGCAGCCTGTATGATGATGAAAAAACGGGTGTATGAAGAAGTTGGAGGATTTGACTCGAAGTTTGCGGTGGCATTTAATGATGTAGATCTGTGCCTGAAAATACGAAAAGCCGGATATCTGATCGTATATGATCCATATGCGGAACTGATTCATTATGAATCCAAGTCAAGAGGATATGAAGATACGGAAGAGAAAATCGAACGTTTCCACGGAGAAGTAAATCTGTTTCAGACAAGGTGGAAAGATTTCCTGAAAAAGGGTGATCCATATTACAGTCCGAATCTGACACTGGATCATAATGATTTTGGACTGAATCATCTGGCAAAAGTGGAGAGGAGATAGGAGATGTTCAATAAAATGTCTCTGTATCGGGTAAAAAAAGGATTCGTATATCTGCGGTACTTTGGACCAAAAGAGTTTCTGATACGATTAAAAGAAAGAATCCGTATTCAGAAGATTGATTATGAAAAATGGTATGAGAATCACAGACGAACAGAAGAGGAATTGGAAAGTCAAAGGCAGGAAGTATTTGCGTATGCACCCATGATCAGTATTGTCGTGCCGGTATATCAGGCACCGGAAGAATTTTTGAGACAGATGATTCTGTCTGTATGCCGTCAGACGTATAAAAATTGGGAATTATGTATGACTGTTTCAGATGAAGAGAGACACAGAATGGAAGAAATTCTGGAAGAGGATGAGTTCAAAGAAAAAGCGATTCACCTGATCGGTATTTCAGAAAACAGAGGAATTTCTGAAAATACAAATGCAGCGATAAAGGAAGCTACCGGAACATATATCGGTTTTTTGGATCAAGATGATCTGCTTGCGCCGGATGCATTGTACGAGATGGTAAAGAAGTTGAATGAGTATCCGGAGGTCGGACTTCTTTATTCAGATGAAGATAAAGTGACGGCAGATCTGAAAAAACATTTTCAGCCGCATTTTAAACCAGATTTTAATCTGGATCTGTTGCGAGCCAATAACTATATTTGTCATTTTTGCGTGATAAGAAAAAGTCTAATTGAAGAAATAGGTGGATTAAGAAGTGATTTTGACGGAGCACAGGATTACGATCTCGTTTTCCGCTGTGTGGAAAAAACGATAATGGCGCATGTGCCGAGGATTCTTTATCATTGGAGGGTACATCAGGTTTCTACTGCGGACAATCCAATCAGTAAAACTTATGCATTTGAGGCTGGACAGCGTGCCATAGAAGCACATCTGCTAAGATGTGGTGAACATGCAGAAGTTTTACCGGAACTGGATAGAGGGTTTTATCGTGTCCGGTATAAGATGCAGGGGAATCCAAAGATTTCCATTCTGATTCCCAATAAAGATCATATAAAAGATTTGGAGAAATGTCTACAATCGATTTCCAGATCGGATTATAAGAATTATGAGATCATAATTATCGAAAATAACAGCGAAAAAGCGGAAACATTTGCTTATTATAAAACAATAGAGTCAGACCGGATCCGGATTCTGAAGTGGGAGGGATCATTTAATTATTCGGCGATCAACAACTACGCAGTAAGCGAGACTGATGGAGAATATCTGGTACTTCTGAATAATGATACAGAAGTGATTGGAAAGGACTGGCTAGGAGAAATGCTTGCGAACTGCCAGAGAAAAGAAGTCGGGATTGTCGGAGCAAAGCTTTATTATCCAAATGGTCAGGTGCAGCATGCTGGAGTCATTGTTGGGATTCGGGGAATTGCTGGTAATATGTTCCGGGGACTTCCAAAAGGTTATTCCGGGTATCTGCACAAAGCAAGTACTCAGCAGGATTTGTCAGCGGTGACCGCAGCCTGTATGATGGTAAAGCGTTCTGTATATGAAGAAGTGGGTGGATTTGAGGAGCAACTTGCAGTGGCGTTCAATGATATTGATTTCTGTCTGAAGGTACGCAGATGTGGATATCTTGTAGTGTATGATCCTTATGTGAAACTGTATCATTATGAATCCAGATCGAGAGGGGCAGAAGATAATGAGGAAAAGATCAGAAGATATCAGTGTGAGATTGATTATGTACGCCGGAACTGGTCTGAAATCATGGAAAAAGGAGATCCGATGTACAATCCTAATCTTACACTGGTGAAGTGTGATTATTCTTTGCGTGAAAAAGAAGATGGATAGAGAAAAGATGGTGGTATTTTGATAAAGAACAATCAGCGGATGTTAAATAAAGCGCAGGTATGTATGGATGCGGGAATCATTGGTGCTACATATTTTTTCTCATGGTATCTGAGATTTAAAAGTGGGCTTTTTGTGCAGGACGCAGGGGTTCTGCCGGCGAAAACGTATTTTTCAGCTTTGTTTTTAATAATCCCTGGATATCTGCTTTTGTATAGTATTTTTCAGCTTTATATGCCGAGGAGGGTAAAAAGTTACCGTAAGGAGCTGATGGATATCATCCGTGCCAATGGAATTGGATTTATGATCTTTATCCTGGTACTTTATTTTATAAAGCAGGAGCATTTTTCAAGACAGATGCTGTGTATTTTCTTCTTTATAAACATCTCGCTGGAATTTGCTTCGAGATATCTGATTCGCACAATTTTGTGGAAAATGCGAAAGCAGGGACTGAATCAGAAACATATCCTGATGATTGGAGAGAGTCAGATGGCAGAACAGTATATGGACAGGCTGAGAGAGAATCCAAAGTGGGGATATCAAGTGTTTGCCCATCTGAAAGATGAAGAGAAACTGGAAAGAATACTGGAGGGGAATGAACTGGATGAGGTTGTGATTGCGCTTCGTGCGGAGGATTATGGAAAACTGGAGCGGATTGTGGATGTCTGTGAGAAGGCAGGGGTACACACGAAAATGATTCCTGATTTTGGAAATGTGATTTCTACCAGGCCTTATATTGAGGATGTGCAGGGGATTCCGGTGATTCATGTCCGCAGAGTTCCACTGAATATCATGCGGAACAGGGTGGCAAAGAGGGCAGTTGATCTGATAGGGGCAACGGTTGCAATCATTCTTTTTTCACCGGTCATGCTGCTTACTGTGCTGGTGGTTGCCTTGACAGAGGAAGGGAGTGTGATCTACCGGCAGGAAAGAGTTGGACTGCATAACCAGGTATTTTATATGTACAAATTTCGGTCTATGATCATGCAGGATGAAGAAAAGGAAAAAGCAGAATGGTCTACCAGGAATGATCCGAGGATTACACCGGTTGGAAAGCTGATCCGCAGAACAAGTATAGATGAATTGCCGCAGCTTTTTAATGTGCTGAAAGGGGAGATGAGTCTGGTGGGACCAAGACCGGAAAGACCGCAGTTTGTGCAAAAGTTCCGGGATGAAATTCCACGTTATATGGTAAAACATCAGGTACGTCCGGGAATGACTGGATGGGCGCAGATCAATGGCTACCGGGGAGATACTTCCATTGAGAAGCGGATCGAATATGATCTTTACTATATTGAGAACTGGACAATGATATTTGATATGAAAATATTGATTCTGACAATTTTTAAAGGATTTTTTGACGGAAGATGAAGATAGATGTGATCATACCGGTCTACAGACCGACAGAAAAACTGCATAAAGTATTGTACAGGCTCTGCAGACAGACGCACCTTCCGGAGCAAATCATTCTGTTACACACCAGGGATGGGATAAAGCTGGATGTTTCGGTTTGTAAAGACCGGGTTTCTGTTACAGAGATTCCGATTTTGGAAAAAGAATTTGATCATGGAAGAACCAGAGAGCAGGGAATCTGGATGTCAGATGCAGATATTGTGGTCATGATGACCCAGGATGCAGTTCCGGCAGATCCGTTTCTTTTGGAAAAGCTTTCAGAAGTATTAAATGAGCATCCGGATGCTGTGGCAGCTTATGCCAGACAGATACCGGGTCAGAACTGTGGTCTGTTGGAAAAATATACGAGAGTTTTCAATTATCCCCCAAAAAGCCAGATTAAATCGCAGAAGGATTTGCCAAAACTGGGAATAAAAACTTATTTTTGCTCCAATGTGTGTGCTGCCTATCGGAGAGGAGTCTATCTGGAACTGGGAGGATTTCCGCATCCGGCCATCTTCAATGAAGATTTGATCTTTGCAGCAGGAGCAATCCAAAATGGATGGAAGATTATTTATAAAGCAGATGCACGGGTGATTCATTCTCATGAGTATACTTACAGAGAGCTGATAAGGAGAAATTTTGACCAGGGTGTATCGCAGGCATGTCATTCAGAAATATTTGAAAAAGTAAAGTCAGAGAAAGAAGGCATACACCTGATTTGCACACTTGTGAAAAAGCTTTTAAAAGAAAGAAAATATTTGCAGATTATACAGCTGTTTGTGGAAAGCGGGTGCAAATATCTGGGCTACCAGATGGGAAAACATTACCGACAATTACCGAAAAGTTTCATCATGAAACTGACAATGAATCATAATTACTGGAGAGGAAGGAATGATGAGGATGCTTAAAAAAATTGCAGGATGGTCATGGAAGAAAAAGATAATAGTGATTATTTGCGTAGTGTTGACACTTGTTCTGGGGGCGGCAGGTGCCGTATTCGGATATGCTGCCAGTAAAGTGAACAAAATTCAGAAGATTGAAGTAAAAAAAGAAACGTTGAAAGAGTCTATTACAGAAGAGGTGGAGCATAAAAGCGGATATCTGAATGTGGCAGTATTCGGGCTGGATTCTAGGGATGGGTCACTAGATAAAGGAAATCGAAGTGATACGATCATGATCGTAAGTTTGAATCAGGAAACTTATGAAGTGAAAATGGTATCGGTGTACCGTGATACTTTTATGCGGCTGAAAGATGGAAGTTATAATAAGGCGAATGCAGCCTATTCTTATTTCGGACCGGATGGGGGTGTTGCTCTTTTGAATGAGAACATGGATATGAACATTGAGAAGTATGTATCTGTGAACTTTAATGCCTTAGTCGATGTAATTGATGCGGTGGGAGGAATGGATCTGGAGCTGACTGATGCAGAAGTAGTCCACATGAATAATTATTGTGTGGAGACTTCTGAAGTAACCGGAAAAAGTTATAAGAAGATTGAGCCGGAAGTCGGAGGTAGCTATCATCTGAATGGAGTACAGGCGGTTTCTTATGCGAGAATCCGTTATACAGATGGTGGAGACGCGCAGCGTACAGTGCGTCAGAGAATCGTCCTTCTGAATATCATGCAGAAGCTGCAGCAGATGGACCTGACGACGATCAATAAGATTGCTGACAGTGTTTTTCCACAGATTGCAACCAATTTTTCTTTTACTGAAATTCTGAATTATGCGAAAGATTTTCAAAAATATAGAGTAGGTGAAACACTTGGATTTCCAAATGTAAGATATTCCAAAATGCTTTCTGGAGTGGGAAGTACAGAAATTGCAGATACACTGGCATCCAATGTTGCCGAGGTACATCAGTTCCTGTTTGGAGATACAGATTATCAGGTATCCGGGACGGTAAAAGGAATTGATGATGAAATAAACGATGCGCTTTCCAGTGGAAAATATGAGGAAGCAGACGAAACTGAAAAAGAGGATGAAAAATCGGAAGATAAGACATCTGAGGAAACAAATCATACAGAAACAAATATAAAAGTAACGGAAGATGGAAATGCAGGAACGGATTCCGGCAGTTCATCGGGAGACAGTGGTTCGGGTTCGCAGGCAGTGACAGAACCGCAGCAGCCGGATACAGAAGCACCACCGGATTACTATGAGGAAGATTACTATTACGGTGATGATTAGAGGAGGAAAAAGGAAATGAGAAAAAGAACAAAGTGGTTATGCAGTGTATTGCTTGTTGCAACAATTGGTCTGACAGGATGTGGACAGAAACAGAAGACAGAAAGTAGGGCAGAGAAATCTGATGAAAATCATTTTGTAGGAGAGTGGATTGTTGAGCCGGAGTATGCAATCAGCAAGGTTGGAGATGAAAATACGCTGTTTGTAGATGGAAGGGGAGAAAAAAAGGCAATCCTTGGAACTGTAAAAGGTGCAATTGCTACAGTATGGCAGGACTGGAGTATTACAGAAGGAAAGCAGGGAGATGAGAAATGGGGGTGCATCCAGGAGCCGGAACAGCTGGAAGAGACTCTTGGCAATCTTGGAATTACAAAGGATAAAGAAATTATTCTGATCGGTGAGACCCTAGATGGATGGGGAGATGATGCGAGACTTCTCTGGGAACTCCGGGCAGCCGGATATGAAGATGTGAAGATGGTAGATGGCGGATGGAAGGCGTTGAAAGACAGTGGAATCAAGACACAGTTCCTCGCATCCAAACCGGAACCGGCAGAAGTAAAAATCGATGAAATTGATTATTCCCATGTGATGACAACCGAAGAATTACAGAAGAATTATGACGAGTACAAAATTGTGGATGTGCGTACTGATGAAGAATATGAAGGAGCAATTCTGTATGATGAAGCAAAGGGAGGACATCTTCCGGGAGCAATTCATATCCGGTACACAGATCTGTTCAATGATGCAGGATATCTGAAATCCAATGAAGAACTGACAAAAATGTTTGAGGATGCCGGACTGTCTAAAGATGATGAGATCGTCACTTATTGTACAGGAGGAATCCGCTCGGCATATACACAGCTGGTAATGGAAATGTGTGGATTTGAACATACATACAATTATGATCAGTCATTCTGGAGATGGACTGTTGTTGGAGATGTAGAATAATGGTTAGCGTTTTGATGTGTACTTATAACCGGAGATTTTGCCTGCAACAGGCGATTGACAGCGTACTTTGTCAGACGTATCCGGATTTTGAATTTGTCATCGTAGATGACGGATCGACCGACGGAACAGAAGAACTGATTAAAAGCTATCAGGATCCACGGATCAGATATTTTAAACTGGATCAGAATTCGTTTTACTGTTATGCGGCAAATCATGGGCTTGATCACTGCCAAGGAGACTATGTGGCATTTATGAACAGCGATGATGCATGGTTGCCGGATAAACTGGAAAAACAGGTGTCAGTTATGGAACAGAACCGAATGCTTGGTGCATGTTTTACAAGAGTGTATCTGGTAGATGAGAGCGGCAATGAGATATCGGAAGAATGCAGAGATATGGCAGCACTTTTTGACAGAAAGTGTACGACACAGAACGAATATCTGCATACGCTTCTGCAATCTGGGAATTTTCTTTGTCATCCTTCGGCGCTGGTCAGAAAATCCGTTTTGGACAAGATTGGATATTTCAATCTTTTGTATCGTCAGCTGGCGGATTATGACCTGTGGCTTCGGCTTGTAAGTGAGTCAGAGATCACGATTTTGGAGGAACGGCTGATTCGGTTTCAGTGGGATATAAAAGGGAAAAAACAGATCAGCATGTCGACAAGAGAAAATTCGGTGCGTTCATTTAATGAATCTGTTATGATCCGAAAAAACTACATTGAAAAGATGTCTGAAAAAAATTTTTTCCAGTTTTTCAGGGGAGATTTTCAGAATCCGGATTCTACATCACATTTACAACTGGAATTTGAAAAGGCATTCTGGCTGATGAAATGTACAACTAAAGAGCCAGGACTGAAAGCGGCAGGGATGGAAATGCTGGAGAGGGCTATGAGAGAAGAGAATGCAATGGAAACTTTAAGAGCGCATTTTCATATGGATATTTTTGATTTGTATCAGTGGACTGGAGAGCATATGTATAAGACGCCATGGCTTATAAGTGAAATTGAAGAAGGAAGCCAGCAACTGGCGTATTATAAAGATATTATCAGACAGAAAGATGAGTATATCGGGCAGCAGAAAGAACAGCTTGAAAAACAAAATGCAGCGATTGAACAGCAGCAGGAATATATAGAAGGACAGCGAAGGCAGACCGCGCATTATGAAAAACAGCTGGATGAACTTGGCAGACGGATGGAACAGAAAACAGGGCAGCTTAAGAAATATGAGGATAAGATCAGAGAGCAGGATGAAATGATCCAGATATATGCAAATTCAACCAGCTGGAAAATAACAGAACCGATGAGAAAAATCATGCGTCTGCTGAAAAAATAATTTATAGAAAAGATGAATATACTTAATCCGGGATAAGGACAATCAATTAGTGAATAGATTGCAGATATGTTATAGTTAGAAGAAAGAAGATTAGACGAGGAGAAAAGATTATGAAAAGAACAGCATTATTTCTTGCAGGAATTCTTGCGCTTTCGTCATTTTCAGGATGTGGTGCAAAGAATTCGGAATCAGACAGCAGTGAACCATTTGAAGGAAAGTATGTAGTAACCGCCGACTATGTGAAAGAAAATCTGGACGATATCATCGTAGTGGATGCAAGAGGTGAAGATGAGGCGAAAAAAGGTACTGTAAAAGGTGCAGTGGCAACGACATGGCAGTATCTGGCAACCTGCGAAGACGGGGAAGCGGGGGATGCAAACTGGGGATGTATTCTTGATACAAAGCGCCTGAGCGAAAGATTAGGAGAGCTTGGGCTGGCAAAAGATAAGGAAATCGTGCTTTTTTCAAATGCGGAGAAAGGCTGGGGAGAAGATGGCAGGATTGCATGGGAGCTGATCGCGGCAGGCTATGAGGATGTGAAAATCGTAGATGGCGGGATCAAAGCACTGAAAGCAGCAGGAGTTGAGACTGTCAAAGGAGTAGCAGAGCCGAAACCGGTATCGGTAGAAATTGATTCGATTGATGAAACGCATGTGATCAATACGGATGAGCTGAAAGAGATTTATGACGACTGTAAAATTGTGGATACCCGTACAGATAAAGAATACAATGGAAAGACAATGTATGGGGAGGCAAATGGGGGACATCTTCCAGGGGCAATCCAGATCCGTTATACGGATTTATTTAACAGTGACAGTACATTAAAGAGTAATGAAGATCTGACCAAGATGTTTGAAGATGCAGGACTTTCAAAAGAGGATCATATTATTACTTACTGTACCGGAGGAATCCGTTCAGCTTATATGCAGCTTGTAATGGAAATGTGTGGCTTTGAAAATTCAGAGAATTATGACGAATCTTTCTACAGATGGTGTGTGGAAGGAAATCTGGAGAAATAAAAGAGAAGCAGATCAACGAGATCTGAACGTCGTATGAATATGAATGGATTTGAAAAAGCGGGACGTTGGCAATTTAGTCAGCGTCCCGCTTTTGTAACCTTTTTGGGAATAATTATTATTTTACAATTTTTTTCTTACCGAATGCAATGATTGCGCCAAGAGCAGCGAGCATTGCAACTGCGAGAGCAGCGATAGGAGCGGTATCTCCTGTCTTTGTTGTAGCAGCAGTAGTGGTTTTACCGTTATTCTGGTTTTTATTGTTATCTTTGCCATTGTTGTCTTTCTTTGTATCAGGATCAGCGACAGGATCTGTTACAAAATGCTTCTGGATCACTTCACTTTTTGCACCGTTTTCGATGGTGAATACGTTGGTGATTCCGGCTTCTTTGAGAAGCTGAGTTGCTTTTGCAGCACCTCTTGCTCCACTGTTGCAAAGAACGTAAATTGTTTTTCCTTCAAAATCTGCTTTGTGAGCAGTTACATATTCTGTAAATGCTTTTGCGAGATCATCCGGAAGTTTGTTATCTTTGTCAAAAAGTGGAAGGGAAAGGGATCCCTTTAAGTGTCCTTTTGTGTAAGAAGCTGTAGAACGTACATCAAGAATCAGGTAGTTCTTTGTATCTGCCATTTTATTGATTACATGAGTGTCAGAAACATAGATTGCAGCAGCTTTTACATCAGCATCTTTTGCACCACCAGTGATAGTATGCACTTTTGCAAGATTATATCCGGCAGATTTTAATAAAGCAGTAGCTGCTCTTGCACCACTTGCACCACTGTTGCAGAGAAGATAGAGTTCTTTTTTCTCAAGAGTGGCTTTGTTGTCTGTTACATATTTTGTGAAATCTTTGGAAAGCTGGTCATCTGTAGTTTTGGCAACTCCGTTTGCATTGAATACAGGTGTTGAGATAGAGCCTTTTAAGTGTCCACTTCCATAGTTACCTGTCGCACGGACGTCAAGGATTACTACGTCGTCTTTTCCGACAGCAGCAACAGCTGTTTTTCCGTCTACGGCATTTCCGTCTGTTCCAGACATTGCATACAGAAGTTCCAGGCCTTTTGCACCATTTTCAATGGTGTATACTTTACCATCTTCTTTGGTGCTTGTGTTATAGCCAAGTTCTCCAAGAAGTTTGGTTGCTTTCTGAGCCCCTCTTGCACCACTGTTGCAGATGATGTAGATTGGTTTGTCTTCTGTTATTTTGGAAGGAATTTCTTCCTTGAAGGCTATTTCAAGTGCTTCAGCTTCAGCTGTGTCAAGTTTGTTGTCGGCGTCAAACAGAGACTGGGAAATGGATCCTTTCAGAATTCCTGTTTTAGCCTGTGCTTTTGAAGAACGTACATCGATAACGTATGCAGTTCCGTCTTTTGCAGCGTTAATGGCATCGTTTCCGGATACAAATTTGTAACCATCTACAGTTACGAAAGCACCGTTTACAGTTTTATCTTTCGCACCATCGGTGATGGTATAGATCGTGTTTTTGTCAACACCGTTGTCTGCAAGTAATGCAGTGGCGGCTCTTGCACCTCTTTGACCGCTGTTACAGAGGACGTATACTTTTTTGCCTGAGAAAGTGGAAATGTTGGCTTTTACATAGTCAGCGAAAGAAACGGCATAAGAATCCTTATTAGTTTCTGCAATTGCCTGCTCACCTTTTTCATTAATATAGAACACAGGAAGAGAAATAGAATTCTTCAGATGTCCCTTTGTATAGTTTTCTGTTGTACGTACATCGATGATTACTACATCAGATGAATCAACAGCAGCTACGGCTTCAGCACCGGTTACAGCGTTGTTTGTTCCAAGGAATGCGTAACGAACTTCAAGGCCTGTTGCTCCGTAAGTAATAGTGTGAATGTTGTCAAGAGAATATCCTGCAGCGTTTAATAAAACGGTAGCAGCTTTTGCACCTGCGTTTCCACTGTTGCAGAGAACATAGATTTCTTTTCCTTCAAGAGCGGAATTTCCGGTTACAGTTTCTGTGAAAGCTACAGCGGTAGGTTCATCGGAACGCTTAACAACACCATCTGAAGTAAATACTGGTGCAGAAATAGAACCTTCAATATATCCCTTGTTGTAGTTTTCAGGTGTGCGTACATCTACGATAACACCAGAGCCGGCTTTTGCATTTTCGATGGCTTTTGATCCGTCTATAGGATTACCATCTGTGCCAAGTTCCGTGTAGCGACCAGCGATATCAGTAATAACATCCGAAGTTTCTTTAGAATCATCAGCTTCAGTAGAAGCTTCTTCTTCAGAAGATTCCCCTTCAGGAACTGTTACTTCTTCCTGGTTTTCCTGATCTTCAGAAACAGTAGTCTGCACATCACTTTCTGTAACGGCATCAGCAACCGGATCAGCGGCAAAAGCTGTCAGAGAGCCGTTCGCAAGTAATGCGAAAGACAGAAATACTGGTAATAATTTTCTTTTCATTTTTCCTCCTTACTCTCAAAAATAGGTTACGATTACATTGTAACAGTTTTTACAAAAATTTCATAATTGTTTTAATCTATATATAAAAACGGAATAGATAAAATCTATAGGTATAATTGAGAGATTTTATTAAACTAACTGCTGTTTCGTGGTAGAATAAAAAGATAAAAATAGAAAAAAATGCAGGTGGAATAGAAGGACTCTGCGTGATCGAACCGTCGGTGCATGGTGATCAGCGTGGATATTTTATGGAAACTTATAATCAGAAGGATATGGAGGAAGCCGGACTTACGATGAAGTTCGTACAGGATAATCAGTCCGGTTCTGGAAAAGCAGTGCTGAGAGGACTTCATTTTCAGAAGAGATATCCGCAGGGAAAGCTAGTCCGGGTGATCCGGGGAACCGTATTTGATGTGGCGGTGGATATCCGGAAAGGAAGTGCCACCTATGGAAAATGGTATGGAATTGAACTGTCGGAAGAGAATAAAAAGCAGTTTTACATTCCGGAAGGATTTGCGCATGGATTTCTGGTGCTGAGCGACCAGGCAGAATTCTGCTACAAATGTACGGATTTTTATCATCCGGATGATGAGGGCGGGATTGCCTGGAACGATCCGACGATCAACGTTGCATGGCCAGAGCTTGATGTGCCATACAGAATGAGTGAAAAAGATAAAAAGTGGGGAAGGCTGGGAGAATAAGATGGAAAGAATTCAGGGATTAAAAGAATATGTACAGACAGAACATTATCTGGAAGGAATCGGGATCGGGAAAGAAGAGCAGAAGGAAATTCAGATTGCCTATCAGCCACTGGCACAGGGCGAATATAATATCAACTACTGGTTCGTACACCCACTGACCGGAAAGAAACTGGTGCTTCGTGTCAATACAGGAAGCCAGATGCATCTGGAAAATCAGATTGAATACGAATATCATGCATTGGAGCTCCTGGCGGATTCAGGACGGACGCCAGTGCCGGTTTTTGTAGATGGAAGTAAGAAGGAACTGCCGTATGGTGTGATGGTTATGGAGTTTCTGGAAGGGAGTGCACTGGATTATCGGAAGAATCTGATGGAAGCGGCAGAATGTCTTGCGGATATCCACAGTGTTCCGGTAAAAGAAACGGATGGACTGATATCGCCATCGAATCCACTGCAGGCGATTCTGGATGAATGTAATCAGATGGTGCAGACATACTACGAGTCTGATCTGGGAGAAGAAAAGAAAAAAGTACAGATCCGGCGTCTTCTGGAGCTGGGACAGGAGAAGATCAATGAGATCCGGGATTATAGTGGATACAGATGCTGTATTAACACAGAGCTGAATTCGGGAAATTTCCTGATGAATGGCGCAGGAAAAGACAATTATCTGGTTGACTGGGAAAAGCCGCTTTATGGTGATCCGGTTCAGGATCTGGGGCATTTCCTTGCACCAACGACAACTTTCTGGAAAACAGATGTGATTCTGACAGAAGAAGAGATGGCTGATTTTACAAGAAAATATATCCAGGCGGTAAATGGCAGATTTGATGTGAGTGGAATCGAAGAACGTCTGAACATTTTTATTCCGATCACGTGTCTCAGGGGAATTACATGGTGTGCAATGGCGTGGGTAGAATATCAGGAGCCGGGAAGACTGATCCGCAACGAAGAAACATTTAAAAAGATGGAAGACTATTTAAACAGGGATTTTCTGGATATGATCGAAGAAAGATATTATAAATAAAGATTTCAGGGATACGGAGTAATAAAATTCTGCGTATTTCCACATACTACCCATATCGAATAAAATATGGAAAACAAGTGGAACACAGGAGGAATAGAATCAATATGAAAGCTACAGGAATTGTCCGCCGGATCGATGATCTTGGCAGAATTGTCGTTCCGAAGGAAATCAGGCGCACGCTACGTATCCGTGAGGGTGATGCACTTGAAATTTTCACCGACCGGGAAGGAGAAATCATTCTCAAAAAATACTCACCGCTTGGGGAAATGGGAAATTTTGCAGACCAATATGCGGAAAGTCTGGCACAGACGCTTGGATATCTGGTGTGTATCACAGATACAGATCAGGTGATCGCAGCAGCAGGACCGGGGAAGAAAGAATTTCAGGAACAGCTGATCACAAGACAGCTTGCGGAAGTGATCGCAAGAAGGGAGCAGTTTCTGGCATCTTCTATGGATCGGAAGTTCACGGTCATCGTGTCGGGACAGAATGCAGAACTGAAATGGCAGGTGGTAAGTCCGATCATCTGCGCCGGAGATGCGATCGGTTCTGTCGTGATCCTGGCAAAGGACGGCAGGAAAAAACCCGGTGAGTTGGAACAGAAGATGATACTCTGCGCAGCAGGATTTCTGGGACGACAGATGGAACAGTAAAGGAATATTTCATAAGAATCTCTCATAGTATAAAAGGACAGGAGGGGTTCTTATGGAAAAAAAGCTGTTTGGAAATATCTGTTTTACAAGACTTGTGAAAGCATTGATGCTTTCTTACTTTCTTACGATGCTGATGCTACTCGGGCTGTCCTTTGGGCTGTATAAGTTTGACTTAAGCGAGAAAACAGTCCGGATCGGGATCCTTGCGGTTTACATAATTTCCACATTTGCCGGTGGATTTGCCATGGGAAAAATGGGGAAGACAAGGAAATTCCTGAGGGGATTTATGCTTGGAATGCTCTATTTTCTGCTACTGCTTGCAATTTCAGCAGGGATCTACCGGAGCGTGCAGGGGGGGATGCAGATGATGATCGCCTGGATCCTCTGTGGGGCAGGCGGAATGCTCGGTGGTATGGTGTCCTGAAGGGGCGGAGATGGGGACTTTTATTTTTAAATCCGGGGGAAGCAGAAGCTTCGGAAGGAGCAGTAATGACTCCGGACACTTGCATGAATGTAAGGATTGTAAAGAAAAACTGGATTTTGCCCATTTGTTTCAGATTGGATTTTTGCGTTGACGGTATCAAGGAATATGTGCTATACTATATCGTATAATGAGCAAAGAAGGAGGATATTACAATGAAACACATTAAAACATTGAATACACAGACTCTGAACAATACAGTAAAGAAGGGCGGATGCGGAGAATGCCAGACATCCTGTCAGTCAGCATGCAAGACTTCTTGTACAGTAGGAAATCAGACTTGCGAACACAGCAAATAAGAGATATTTGTAAGTGTAGTGAATAAGTATGACAAGCAGGCAGCGGCTTTAAAGCCGCTGTCATTTGACGTATGAGGAAAAATTTGAAAAATAAGGATAGAAAGGGGTACCGGTTGTGATTCATCAGTACCAGAACAATGGATATAATATTGTACTTGATGTCAACAGCGGATGCGTTCATGTAGTGGACGAGCCGGGGTACGAGGTTATTGCATGTCTGAACCGTATGAACGAGAATCAGACAGTGCAGACACTGAAAGAAGAAAGTACATGGAACCAGCTGAAAGATGAGCTGGAAGGGAAATATTCCGAAGAAGAACTCAGAGATATATTGGATGACGTGACAGAGCTGACTGAGAATGGACAGCTTTTTGTTGTTGATACATATGAACCTTTTATCGGGGAGGTTATCAAGCGTAAGACAGTTGTGAAAGCACTTTGTTTGCATATCGCACACGACTGCAATCTTGCCTGCAAATACTGTTTTGCAGAAGAAGGAGAGTATCACGGAAGAAGAGCGCTTATGACTTATGAAGTTGGTAAGAAAGCCCTGGATTTCCTGATCGCCAATTCCGGAACAAGAAGGAATCTGGAAGTTGATTTCTTTGGCGGGGAGCCGCTGATGAACTGGCAGGTTGTCAAAGACCTGGTCGCATACGGAAGAGAACAGGAGAAGCTTCATGACAAGCATTTCCGTTTTACTGTAACTACGAATGGTGTACTTCTGAATGATGACATCCAGGAGTTTATCAATAAAGAAATGGACAATGTAGTCATCAGTCTTGACGGACGTAAGGAAGTTAATGACAGAATGCGTCCTTTCAGAAACGGAAAAGGAAGCTATGATTTGATCGTTCCGAAGTTCCAGAAGCTTGCAGATTCACGTAATCAGGAACGCTACTATATCCGCGGAACATTTACCAGAAACAATCTGGATTTTTCAGAGGATGTGAAGCACTTTGCAGAGCTTGGCTTCAAGCAGATGTCGATCGAACCGGTTGTCGGGGATGAATCTGATCCGTATGCAATCCGCGAAGAAGATCTTCCACAGATCTTTGATGAGTATGACAAGCTTGCAAGATATATCATCGAGAAAGATAAAAAGGGAGAAGGATTCAATTTCTTCCACTTTATGATCGACCTGGAAGGAGGACCGTGTCTGTACAAACGTCTGTCCGGATGTGGTTCGGGAACCGAATACCTTGCTGTTACGCCATGGGGAGATTTCTATCCGTGTCACCAGTTTGTAGGTGATGAAGATTTCCTGATGGGAAATGTAAACGAAGGGATTACAAGACCGGAGATCGCAGATGAGTTCCGTTGCTGCAACGTATATACAAAAGAAAAATGTAAGAAATGTTTTGCAAGATTCTACTGCAGTGGTGGATGTATGGCAAACGCATACAAGTATGCAGACGGATTAAATGATTCTTATGATCTGGGATGTGAGATGGAACGTAAGCGCGTGGAATGCGCGATTATGATAAAGGCTGCAATGGCAGACGAAAACTAAGAAAGGGACTTGGACATGAAGAAGAGTAAAGGAATAGTAAGCCTTGTTCTGATTGCTGCACTTTTAGGACTTCTTGGATTTACCTGCTGGCAGGGATTTGGTTCCTCCCACACAGGTTCCGCAAGAAATATCAATCTTGGTCTTGACCTTGCCGGTGGTGTCAGCATTACCTATCAGACAAAAGACAAGAATCCTTCAGCAGAAGATATGAAGGATACGATCTACAAGCTGCAGAAGCGTGTAGAGCAGTACAGTACAGAAGCAAGTGTATATCAGGAAGGGGATGACCGGATCAACATCGAGATCCCGGGTGTATCCGATGCTAATAAAGTTCTGGAAGAACTTGGCAAACCAGGATCACTGGTATTTCAGGATGCAGATGGCAATACCGTTCTTGAAGGAACAGATGTTAAAAATGCAGAGGCTCAGACACAGGAGAACTCTACGACTAAGAACAAAGAATATGTCGTAGCTCTGCAGCTTACCAAAGAAGGAACAACCAAATTTGCAGAAGCAACAGCAGCAAATGTAGGAAAACAGATTTCCATTATTTATGATGGACAGACAATCAGTTCACCAAGAGTTAATCAGGCGATCGAAGGCGGAGAAGCCGTTATCACAGGGATGTCAAGCTATGAAGAAGCAGACAATCTTGCAGCTACCATCCGAATCGGTGGACTTTCTCTGGAACTGGAAGAACTTCGCTCTAATGTAGTAGCTGCACAGCTCGGAGAAGAAGCAATCAGCACAAGCTTAATGGCTGGTGCCATCGGACTTGCCATCATCTTCGTATTTATGTGCTTCGTATATCTGATTCCGGGACTTGCAGCAGGTCTAGCACTTCTGATCTACACAGGACTGATCCTGGTGCTTTTAAATGCATTTAATATCACGCTTACCCTTCCGGGAATTGCAGGTATCATTCTTGGAATCGGTATGGCAGTCGATGCCAACGTTATCATTTTCGCCCGTGTGCGTGAAGAAGTGACAACAGGTATCAGTGTTAAGACTTCCCTGAAGAATGGTTTCCACAAAGCACTGTCTGCGATCGTTGACGGTAACGTAACAACTCTGATCGCTGCAGCTATTCTCTGGTTCAAGGGTTCAGGTTCTGTAAAAGGATTTGCACAGACACTGGCACTTGGTATTGTTGTGTCAATGTTTACGGCACTTGTTATTACCAGAATCATCATTTTCTCTCTGTATGCGATTGGTCTTCGTGATGTGAAATTTTATGCGAAGAAATTCAAAAAAGAAAGAAAAATTATCGACTTCCTCGGAAAGAAAGCCATTTTCTTTGCAATATCAATTGCTGTGATCGCAGCAGGTTTTGTGACAATGGGAGTCCAGTCGGGAAAAGGTGAAGGTGCGCTGAACTACAGCCTGGAATTCAAGGGCGGTACGGCTACAACCGTAACATTTGATAAAGATTACTCGATCAAAGAGATTGATTCAAAGATCGTTCCGGTTGTAGAAGATGTGACCGGAGATCACAATGTACAGGCACAGAAAGTAAAAGACAGCAATCAGATCATCATCAAGACACAGACGCTGAATCTTGACGAAAGAGAAGCACTTAACAATGCGCTTGCTGATAAATTTGGTGTAGACACATCAACAATTACAGCAGAAAATATCAGTTCTACGGTAAGCTCCGAGATGAGACAGGATGCGATCATTGCAGTTATCATTTCAGCGATCTGTATGCTGATCTATATCTGGTTCCGGTTCAAAGATGTACGTTTCGCATCAAGTGCGGTTCTTGCTCTTTTACACGATTTGTTATTTGTGCTTACATTCTATGCACTTGCAAGAACATCTGTCGGTAATACATTTATCGCATGTATGCTGACAATCCTTGGATATTCTATCAATGCGACGATCGTTATTTTCGACCGTATCCGTGAAGAGCTTCGGGTCATGAAGAGAAACGATGATCTGAAAGCGCTTGTAAACAGAAGTATCACTTATACACTGACAAGAAGTATTTACACAACATTTACTACATTTGTCATGGTAGCGGTTCTTTATATCATGGGTGTAAGCTCTATTAAAGAATTTGCAGCACCTCTTATGGTTGGTATTGCAGGGGGCGGATATTCATCTGTATGTATCACCGGTGCATTATGGTATGTAATGAAAACAAAAATCGGCGGCAAAAAAGCAGCGAAAAAGAAATAACTGACAGAAAATGAGGTGTCGGAGGAGAATCCTCCGGCATCTTTGTATTATCTGACTACCAAAGAAAGGAAAAGAGAAAATGGAGAACTGGGTACTTCTGAGAAAAGGAGCGGATTTTCAGCATATCAGTGAGAAATTCCATATCAGTCCGCGAGTGGCTTCCCTGATAAGAAACCGGGATGTGATCGGGGATGATGCGATCGAGAAATATTTAAACGGTACGATCGCCGATCTGTACGATGGAATGCTGATGAAGGATATGGACAAGGCAGTAGCGGTTCTTGGAGAAAAGATAAAAGAAAATGCAAAAATCAGGATCATTGGAGACTATGATATTGATGGAATCCAGTCGACCTATATTCTTCTGGAGGGATTCCGGATGCTCGGAGCTGATGTGGACAGTGACATTCCGGATCGTATGAAGGACGGGTATGGTCTAAACCGGAACCTGATCGACCGGGCGCTGGAGGCCGACGTGGATACGATCATTACCTGTGATAACGGGATTGCGGCGGCAGAGGAGATCGCCTATGCAAAAAGTATGGGAATGACGGTTGTGGTGACGGATCATCATGAGGTCCCGTATACGGAAATTGGCGGGGAACGAAGATATATTTTGCCGGAGGCAGATGCGGTTGTGGATCCGAAGCAGGAGGACTGTACTTATCCGTTCAAAGGGCTGTGCGGGGCTGCGGTTGCTTACAAGCTGGTGGAGGCTCTGATGGAAGCCATGGGAAAAGATGCGGAAGATGCAGATTATCTGATGGAAAATGTGGCAATCGCAACGATCGGTGATGTTATGGATCTGGTGGACGAAAACCGTATTTTTGTTAAACAGGGACTGGATATGCTGAAACGGACGGAGAATCTGGGACTGAAGGCGCTGATGGAATGTACTGGTGTGAATGTAGATAAGCTGTCTCCGTATCACATTGGATTTGTGATCGGCCCGTGTATGAATGCCAGTGGAAGACTGGATACAGCAAAGCGTGCCCTGGAGCTTCTGGAGGCAAAGAAAGTGGCGGAGGCGGATCTGCTGGCAGGTGATCTGAAAGCACTCAATGACAGCCGGAAGGATATGACGGCGCAGGCGGTAGAAGAGGCGTTTATCCAGGTGGAGAACAGTGAACTTAAGGATGCAGACGTGCTGGTGGTCTACCTGCCGGAATGTCATGAAAGCCTTGCCGGGATTGTGGCAGGAAGGATCCGGGAAAAATATTACCGTCCGGTCTTTGTGCTGACGAAGGGCGCGGAAGGTTTAAAGGGCTCAGGAAGATCGATCGAGACCTGGCACATGTATGAAGGACTGAACCGGGTAAAGCATCTGTTGTCAAAATTTGGCGGGCATAAGATGGCGGCAGGTCTCTCCATGCCAGAGGAGAATCTGGAACAGTTCCGTAAGGAGATTAACGAAAAATCCGGGATCACACCAGAGGATCTGAATGAAAAGATTGCCATAGATATGCAGCTCCCGTTTGAATGTGTCAATGAAAAATTTATCGGAGAGCTTGCGGTTCTGGAACCATTTGGCAAAGGAAATGCACGTCCGGTCTTTGCAGAAAGACAGGTACAGGTGGAAAGTGCGAGAATCCTTGGCAAGAATAAAAATGTGCTGAAGTTGCAGGTGAAGGATCTTCACGGTACAAGGATGGATGCCATGTATTTTGGAGATGTGAATACCTTTGTGGAATATGTGCGTGAAAAATTTGGAGATGTTGCCTGTGAGTGTCTACTGCACGGACATGGGCATGGAATTGTTATGGCATTTACCTATTATCCTGATATCAATGAGTATCAGGGAGTCCGTACGCCACAGATTGTGATCCAAAATTATAAATAATTTGAAAAACAGCAATTTTATGCTATACTAATAAATATTGCATATATTTGTAGGTAAGGTGGAGAAGAAAGATGAAAAAACTTGAAGAATATGTTGTCAGCATTCCGGATTATCCGGAAAAAGGAATTATTTTCAGAGATGTAACCAGCATTCTTGAAGATCCGGAAGGGCTTCAGCTTTCCATTCGGGAACTGCAGGATAAGCTTGAAGGCATGGATTTCAACATCGTGATCGGACCGGAGTCCAGAGGATTTATTTTTGGAATGCCGATTGCATATAATCTGCAAAAAGCATTTGTGCCGATCCGTAAAAAAGGAAAGCTTCCTTGCGAGACAGCATCGATCAAGTATGATCTGGAATATGGAAGTGCAGAGATCGAGATCCACAAGCGTTCGATCAAACCGGGAGACAAGGTTGTGATTGTAGATGACCTGATGGCAACAGGCGGTACGGCAGAAGCAATGATCAAACTGATCGAAGGACTTGGCGGTGAGGTTGTAGAAGTTCTCTGCCTGATCGAACTGATGGGATTAAAAGGACGGGAAAAACTGAAAGGATACAAAGTAGATTCCGTAATCCAGTATCCGGGAAACTAATGAGAAAGAAGGGAAGGCTATGGCAGACGATATCGGAATCCAGCAGGAGATGCTGATCGAACCAACACATAAAAAACTGGAGATCGTAGATGGTCATGCGGTAAAGGATGTGGAAGATTATCAGAATCCGGAACTGCTCTATAAAAGTCTGATCGAGCGAGTCAGAAAGTACCATCCTTCGGCGGACGTCTCTATGATCGAAAAAGCATATCATATTGCAAGAGATGCGCATAAAGGGCAGACACGGAAATCCGGAGAAGAGTATATTATCCATCCTCTGTGGGTAGGAATCATTCTGGCACAACTGGAGATGGACAAAGAGACGATCGTTGCCGGCATCCTTCATGATGTGGTAGAAGACACGGTGATGACGGACGAAGAAATCCGTCAGGAATTCGGAGATGAGGTGGCGCTTCTGGTAGACGGTGTCACAAAGCTGGGACAGCTTTCCTATTCAGCGGATAAGTTGGAGGTCCAGGCTGAGAATCTTCGTAAGATGTTCCTTGCGATGGCAAAAGATATCCGTGTTATCATCATCAAGCTTGCCGACCGTCTGCACAATATGCGTACCCTGCAGTATATGCGACCGGAGAAGCAGTTGGAAAAAGCAAAAGAAACCATGGATATCTATGCTCCGATCGCACAACGGCTTGGTATTTCCAAGATCAAGACAGAGCTTGATGATCTGGCACTCAAATATTCCCAGCCGGAGGTTTTTAACGATCTAGTAAAGCAGATCAATGCAAGAAAAACGGAAAGGGAAGAATTTGTCCAGCAGATTGTGGATGAGGTTTCCACGCATATGAAGAATGCGAACATTGATGCAGAAGTGAACGGACGTGTGAAGCATTTCTTCAGCATTTATAAGAAGATGGTGAACCAGGATAAGACGGTGGATCAGATCTATGATCTGTTTGCAGTCCGTATTATCGTAGATTCTGTAAAAGACTGTTATGCGGCGCTTGGAGTTATCCATGAGATGTATACACCGGTACCGGGACGTTTTAAAGATTATATCGCAATGCCGAAGGCAAATATGTACCAGTCTCTGCATACGACTCTGATGAGTTCGATCGGTCAGCCGTTTGAGATCCAGATCCGTACAAAAGAGATGCATAAAACTGCTGAATACGGTATTGCGGCACACTGGAAATATAAAGAGTCTGAAGATGGAAAGAAGAGCGTTGAAGCGAAGGAAGAAGAGAAACTGAGCTGGCTTCGTCAGATCCTGGAATGGCAGCGAGACATGTCAGACAACCGGGAATTTCTGAATCTTCTGAAAGGAGACCTGGATCTATTTGCAGAGGATGTATACTGCTTTACACCGAACGGAGATGTCAAGAACCTGCCGAACGGTTCTACGCCGGTTGACTTTGCCTATGCGATCCATACGGCGGTCGGCAACAAGATGGTAGGTGCCAGAGTCAATGGCAAGCTGGTCAATATCGATTATAAGATCCAGAACGGGGACCGAATCGAGATCCTGACTTCACAGAACTCCAAAGGACCGAGCCGTGACTGGCTGAGTATCGTCAAGAGTACCCAGGCGAAGAACAAGATCAACCAGTGGTTTAAGAAAGAATTCAAAGAAGAAAATATTGTACGTGGTAAGGAAATGCTTGCCACGTACTGTAAGGCAAAAGGATTTGTACTCTCGGATCTGATGAAACCGAAATATATGCAGATCGTGCAGGAAAAGTACGGCTTTAAGGACTGGGATTCGATTCTTGCAGCACTTGGACATGGCGGATTGAAGGAAGGGCAGATCGTCAACCGTCTTGCAGAAGAATACAGTAAGGATCACCGAAAAGAACTGACCGACGAAAGTGTTCTGGAAAAGGTTGCGGAAGCGGCAAAGAACAAGGTGCATATCACCCGATCCAAGAGTGGTATCGTGGTCAAGGGAATCGACGATATGGCAGTGCGCTTTTCCAGATGCTGCAATCCGGTGCCGGGAGATGAGATCGTTGGTTTTATCACCCGTGGACGTGGAATGTCGATCCATCGGACGGACTGTGTCAATATCATTCATCTGTCAGAAACGGAAAGAGCGCGTCTGATCCCGGCAGAATGGGAAAAACCGGAGGAAGGTACAGACACCGGAAGCTATCTGGCTGAGATCAAGATGTATGCAAATGACAGGCAGGGACTTCTGATGGATATGTCTAAGGTGTTCACGGAGATGAATATTGATGTGAAGTCTATGAATGTAAGAACCAGCAAACAGGGAACAGCAACAATCGAAGCCGGATTTATTGTCCGGGGAAGAGAGGAGCTTGGAAAAGTGATCGGAAAGCTCCGGCAGATCGTCGGCGTGCTGGATATAGAACGAGCAGTGGGGTAAAAAGAAATGAAAATCGAAAAATTTGTAACAGGAATTATCAGTACCAATTGTTACATTGTTACTAATGAAGAAACAAAAGAGACCGTGATCGTTGATCCGGCAAACTTGTCAAAAGCGATGATCGGTTATATCGAAGAGGAAGAGCTTGTAATTAAGGCAATTCTTCTGACTCATGCGCATTTTGATCATATCATGGGAATCGATAAAGTGATCGACCGGTATGGAGAAATGCCGGTTTACGTAGAAGAATCTGATCTGGAGCTTCTTCACACACCGTCTATGAATGAGTCAACGGTATATACAAATGGCTACAGCTACCCGGGTGGAGACGTGATCCATGATGGAGATGTGCTTCATCTGATCGGAGAAGATTTCCGGGTGATCCATACACCGGGACATACCCAGGGCGGCGTATGCTACTATGTAGAAAAAGAGGGAGTACTTTTCAGTGGAGATACATTGTTCTGTTGTTCAGTCGGAAGAAGTGATTTTGCAACCAGCAGCACTTCTGCACTGATTCGTTCGATCAAGGAAAAGCTGTTCCTACTTCCGGATGAAACAAAGGTATTCCCGGGACATATGGGCGCAACAACGATTGGCAACGAAAAAGTGAACAACCCGTATGTATAGAGGAGCAGAGAAATGATTCGGATCAGCTGTAAGAATGAACGTTTCACCTACGACATGTATCATATCGTAAAGTCATTTCTTCCTGATGCCGAGATCAGCCAGAAGGTAGATCCAGAACAGGAACTTCTGATCGAGATGACCGCAGAAGAGGAACCAGATCTGGAAGAGCAGGCATGTGATAAAAAGGTCCGGTGGACCTTTTTTCATTGCAGGGAGGCTGAAATCGCAGACATCAGCGAAAAAAGAGAACAAAAGCGTTATATCAATAAAAAATTATATCAGACCCTGGTCAAAAAGACCGGAGAAGAACATGCATGGGGGAATATGACAGGTGTCCGCCCCACAAAGATGATCATGGAAAGACTGGAAGAAGGTTCTTCTGAGGAAGAAATCATCCGGTATATGCATGATACCTATGTGGTAAACGAGAAAAAAGCAATGCTTGGTATCGAGATTGCAAAGCGGGAAAAGGCCCAGCTTGACAAGCTGGATTATGAAAATGGATACAGTCTTTATATCGGAATTCCGTTCTGCCCGACAACCTGCAGTTACTGCTCCTTTACTTCTTATCCGGTTGCAAAATGGCAGGACCGGATGGATGAATATGTAGATGCACTTTTAAAAGAGCTTGCATTTATTGCAGAGGTTTCAAAAGAAAAGCATCTTAATGCGATTTATATGGGAGGCGGTACACCGACAACCCTGAGTGCACAGCAGATGGACCGAGTTTTGAGTTTCCTGGAAGAACATTTTTCCTTTGAACATCTGAAAGAATATACGATCGAAGCCGGAAGACCGGACAGCATTACTGAGGACAAGCTGCGAGTGATCCGGAAGCATGGAGTTGGCAGAATCTCCATCAATCCGCAGACCATGCAGCAGAAGACACTGGATGTGATCGGAAGACGTCACACAGTGGAAGATGTAGTCCGCATTTTCCATCTGGCAAGAGAACTGGGATTCGACAATATCAATATGGATCTGATCGCAGGTCTTCCGGGAGAACATCCGGAGGAGATGGAAGATACTCTTCGTCAGATCAAAGAGCTTG
Source organism: Coprococcus sp. AF102-57 (assembly GCF_027686195.1). Lineage (NCBI taxonomy): Bacteria > Bacillati > Bacillota > Clostridia > Lachnospirales > Lachnospiraceae > Coprococcus > Coprococcus sp. AF102-57. Next base: position 202,367 of record NZ_JAQCSY010000003.1, read on the forward strand.
CACCGGATAGTTTGACGGTCCATGCACTTGCAATGAAACATGGTTCGAGACTGACACGCGAACGGGCTGCAAGCACAGAAAAACAAAATTACAAACAGATGGCAAGAGAGCTGGAAGAGATGATCGATATGGCACGTAAGGCGGCCGGTGAGATGGGACTTTATCCGTATTATCTCTACAGACAGAAGAATATTGCAGGAAATTTTGAAAATGTAGGTTACGCAAAGGTTGACAAAGCGGGAATTTACAATATACTGATTATGGAGGAAAAGCAGTCCATCGTTGCTGCCGGTGCAGGCGCATCGACTAAGGTGGTGCTTCCGTATGAGATTCCGGCGCCCGGAAGTAAAAACGGGCGGATGACGAATCTGATAAGAATAGAAAATGTCAGAGATGTGGGAGAATATATTTCCCGTATCGATGAGATGATAGAGCGAAAAGGAGAATGGTTATGGCATTAAAGAAAAAACCGGTTACCGGCATGAAAGACATGCTCCCGAAAGAAATGGAAATCAGAGATTATGTGATCCAGATGATCAAGGATACCTATAAGACATTTGGATTTACTTCCATAGAGACACCGTGTGTGGAACACATTGAGAACCTGTGCAGCAAACAGGGTGGCGACAATGAAAAACTGATCTTCAAGATTCTGAAGAGAGGGGAAAAACTGAAAATTGCTGAGGCAAAAGAAGAGATCGATCTGGTAGACGGAGGACTTCGTTATGATCTGACAGTTCCGCTTGCAAGATACTATGCAAATCATGCAAATGAACTGCCGTCACCGTTTAAGGCACTTCAGATTGGCAATGTATGGAGAGCAGACCGTCCACAGAGAGGACGTTTCCGTCAGTTCATGCAGTGCGATATCGATATTTTAGGTGAGCCGGGTAATCTTGCAGAGATCGAACTGATCCTTGCAACTACGACCATGCTTGGAAAGATGGATTTCCACAATTTTACGGTATGTATCAATGACCGTAATATCTTAAAGGCGATGGCTGCATTTAGTGGATTTAAGGAAGAAGATTTCGATGAAGTATTTATCATCCTTGATAAGATGGATAAGATCGGCAAAGAAGGCGTAGGCGAAGAACTGGTTGAGATGGGTTATACAAAAGAAAATGTAGATACTTATCTTGGACTCTTTGATGAGATCAGCCCGGATGTTGACGGAATCCGTTTCTGCAAGGAAAAGCTGGCAGGATTCCTTGACGAAAAGACAGCCGACAGCATGGAAACGATCATCTCCAGCGTAGAAAGTGCAAAAGAGGCAGAATTCAAAGTGAAATTTGATCCGACGCTGGTACGTGGACAATCTTACTATACAGGAACCATTTTTGAAGTAACGATGGATGAATTTGGCGGCTCTGTTGCAGGTGGCGGACGTTACGATAAGATGATCGGTAAATTCACAGGGCAGGACACACCGGCATGTGGATTCTCAATCGGATTTGAGCGTATTGTCATGCTGCTTCTGGAAAATGGATATGAGATTCCTTCTAAACGCCAGAAAAAAGCATATCTTCTTGAAAAGAATATGCACAAGGAAGGCATCCTCAAAGTACTTGAGATGGCAAAAGCTGACCGCGCAGCCGGGAAACAGGTTCTGGTGGTCAATATGAAGAAGAACAAGAAATTCCAGAAGGATCAGTTGATCGCAGAAGGATATGAAGATATCACAGACTGCTACAAAGATTCCGTTATGGATTTATAAGGAAAGAGAAACGCAGGAGGATAAATTAGAATGGCAGAGTCAATGACAGGACTGAAAAGAACACATCGGTGTGCAGAGCTTTCAGAGGCAAACATCGGTGAAAAAGTAACCATCATGGGATGGGTACAGAAGAACAGAAATAAAGGTGGACTGGTTTTTGTAGATGTACGTGACCGTTCCGGACTGATCCAGGTTGTTTTTGAAGAGGGAAGTACAGATAAAGCGCTTCTTGAGAAGGCAGCAAAGCTTAGAAGTGAGTTTGTTGTAGCAATCGTGGGAACTGTTGAAAAACGTTCCGGTGCAGTTAATGAAAATCTTGCAACAGGTGCGATTGAGATCAAACCGGAAGAACTCAGAATTTTATCTGAATCTGAGACACCTCCGTTCCCAATCGAAGAGAATTCCAAGACAAAAGAGGAAGTACGTCTGAAATACCGTTTCCTCGATCTTAGAAGACCGGACATCCAGAGAAACCTGATGATGAGAAGCCGTGTGGCTACCCTCGCACGTCAGTTCATGGCAAAAGAAGGATTCCTTGAGATCGAGACACCGTTCCTGATCAAGAGTACACCGGAAGGTGCAAGAGATTACCTGGTACCGAGCCGTATTCATCCGGGAAGCTTCTATGCACTTCCGCAGTCACCGCAGATCTTCAAACAGCTGCTGATGTGCTCCGGATATGACCGATATTTCCAGATCGTAAAATGTTTCCGTGATGAAGACCTTCGTGCAGACCGTCAGCCGGAATTTACACAGATGGATATGGAACTTTCCTTTGTAGATGTTGATGATGTCATTGATATCAATGAGAGACTGCTTGCACATCTGTTCAAAGAAGTACTGGATATCGATGTACAGCTCCCAATCCAGAGAATGACCTGGCAGGAAGCAATGGACAGATTCGGTTCTGATAAACCGGATATCCGTTTTGGTATGGAGCTGGTCAATGTGACAGAGACTGTCAAAGACAGCGAATTTGTTGTATTTAAGAATGCGATTGAAGCAGGTGGAACTGTCCGTGGCATCAACGCAAAAGGGCAGGGCGGCATGGCCAGAAAGAAGATCGACAAGCTGGTTGATTTTGCAAAAGGTTATGGAGCAAAAGGACTTGCCTATATTGCAATCCATGAAGACGGAACTGTCAAATCTTCTTTCTCAAAATTCATGACAGAAGAAGAGGCAGCAGCACTTATTAAAGCGATGGATGGAGAGAACGGGGATCTTCTTCTCTTTGCGGCAGATAAGAATAAAGTTGTATGGGATGTTCTTGGCGCACTCAGACTGGAACTGGCCCGTCAGATGGAACTCCTTGACAAGAATGAATACAAATTCCTGTGGATCACAGAATTCCCGCTTCTTGAGTGGAGTGATGAACAGAACCGTTTCACAGCAATGCATCATCCGTTTACCATGCCGATGGAAGAAGACCTTCAGTACATTGACAGCGACCCGGGAAGAGTTCGTGCAAAAGCATACGACATCGTTCTGAATGGTAACGAGATCGGAGGCGGAAGTGTCCGTATCTTCAACCAGGAGATCCAGAGCAAGATGTTTGAAGTACTTGGATTTACACCAGAACAGGCACAGGAACAGTTCGGATTCCTTCTGAATGCATTTAAATACGGTGTGCCGCCACACGCAGGACTTGCTTACGGTCTTGACCGTCTGGTTATGCTGATGGCAAAACAGGACAGCATCCGTGACGTGATCGCGTTCCCGAAGGTAAAAGATGCATCTGACCTGATGACAGAAGCACCGGAGAGAGTCGATCCGAAGCAGCTGGAAGAGCTTGGACTGGAGCTGGAAGAGCATACAGCGGACGCTGAATAAATTTTATAATTCAATTTTTAAAAATGAACATTTTTTCACATAAAACAGAATTGGCTGTCAAAGTGAAGAAATGTTCATTTCTTTTTTTATAGCGAAATTCTATAATAATGATAGTTGAAATAAAAGGAGGATGGGATATATGGCACATAAAATTTTAGAAGAAGCGCAGGAAATAAATGATCTACTTATAAAATGGAGAAGAGATCTTCATCAAATTCCTGAGACGGATCTGGAGCTTCCAAAGACTGTGGAATATATCAGTAAACGTCTGGATGAGATGAATGTAGAATACAAGGTATTTCCTGAGGTTTCAGTGATTATCGCTCAGATTGGAAAAGGGGATAAATGTTTTCTTCTGAGAAGTGATATGGATGCGCTTCCGGTAGAAGAGGAAACGGGACTTGAATTTGCATCAAAGAATGGCTGTATGCATGGATGCGGACATGATCTGCACGCTACGATCCTTCTTGGAGCGGCAAAAATTTTAAAGGCACATGAAGAAGAACTGCCGGGCGTGGTCAAATTATTGTTCCAGCCAGGTGAGGAGACCTTCCGCGGAGCGAAAGCAGCAGTGGAAGCAGGAGTCCTGGAAAATCCGCATGTAGATGCTGCCTTTGCAGCGCATGTATTTGCGGCAATTCCATGTGGAACGATTGGATATGGTGTGGAAGCCATGGCATCTGTATATGGCTTTAAAATCACCCTTACAGGACGTGGCGGACATGGTTCTGCACCGGAGGGCTGTATTGACCCGATCAACGCTGGTGTAGAAGTTTATCATGCTCTTCAGGCACTGATCGCCAGGGAATGTCCACCATCAGCAGAGGCAGCACTTACGATTGGACAGTTTACAGCTGGTAATGCAGCAAATGTAATTCCGGAGCGCTGCGTGCTTCAGGGAACACTAAGGACATTTAATGAAGAAGTGAGGACGATGCTGATCCGGAGGATTAATGAAATTGTTCCGGCTGTTGCAGCAGCTTATCGTACTACATGTGAAATCGAAGAACTCAGCAATGTTCCGAGTGTAACTTGCAATGAAGAACTGAATGCAGAGTATATTAAAAGTGTTGAGTCTCTTGAGAATCCGGGAACAACGATTAACGGCGGATTTCATGTCATGGGATCCGAAGACTTTGCCGTGATTTCGGCAAAAATACCGGCAAGTTATTTTGTAGTCGGAGCCGGAGTGGAAGATCAGAGTAAATGGAAAGGACAGCATAATCCAAAGATTCTGTTTAATGAAAAAGCATTACCGCTTGGCGCAGCCATGTATGCGAAGATTGCAATGGACTGGCTGGCAAAATAGAAGAGTAGATCTATAAGGTTAGAATAAATAAAAAGAAGGGATCAGGCTTTTACAAAAAAGTGAAAGCGGATCCCTTTTCGTGTATCTGGGACAACTCTGACAAATGGGGTCTTTTGATTTAATTAAGAGTTTAATCAGAAATTTACATGAATGAAAAAAGAGACTTATGAAAATCATAAGTCTCACAAAGAGCGACAGACGGGACTCGAACCCGCGACCTCCACCTTGGCAAGGTGGCGTACTACCAACTGTACTACTATCGCATCTATTAAATTGTGTTCATCAGAACAATATCTACTATACCGTACAAAGAAGGAATTGTCAACGAAAAAATGAAGAAATTCTGTTCTACTTTTTGCGGAGATTCAATAAGTTTTCTGTTAATCAGACAAAAAATGATTTTAACAGAATAATAGGCGAAGAAAAGTAGAAAAGTCCGACATATAAAATTGAAAATATACTTGACCAATTGATAGATATATTGTATAGTATTTATTGTTCTGATGAACAACAAATAATGAATGCGATAGTAGTACAGTTGGTAGTACGC
>NZ_JAQCSY010000030.1:0-36136 GCF_027686195.1 Coprococcus sp. AF102-57
GTGTTTCATGTTTGTCAACAACTTTTTTAAATTATTTTTTGTTGCTTTTTTGAATCTCTCAAACAGCAACTCTGATATATTATCATATATCTTCTTGCTTGTCAATAACTTTTTTGAAGTTTTTTTCAAAAGTTATTTTCAAACAAAACGGAGAAAGAGGGATTCGAACCCTCGCGCCGGTTGCCCGACCTACACCCTTAGCAGGGGCGCCTCTTCGGCCTCTTGAGTATTTCTCCTCAGCCCGATCCAAGGTCTGTATTTAACTGTGTGTTTACATACTTTTAATGTAATTCCACAGCGCATTGATAATTATACCTAAGAACCCTTTTTCTGTCAACGGTTTTTTCGATTATTTTTTTCTTTTTTTAAGTTTGTTTTCTAATTATCTATATATAGAAGAAACAGACTCTTTTTCACTATATCTAGCAAAGAGTCTGTCCTTTTTACCTTATCTTTATTTTATGCTTCCTTTGGTTCATATTCAGATATGGTTTCTTCTATTCTTCTTTTTACTTCTTTTGCGATCTCTGTCGTCTTCATATTTTGATATTCTTCATAATAAATCGGTTCCAGGAAATGTACCTGTACCGTTACCGGTGCGATACTATTTGTATCAAACGGTTTAAAAGAATCGATCAACGCAATCGGTATGATCGGGCATTTCGCTTTTGTTGCCGCCTTGAAGCTTCCACCTTTAAACTCAAGAAGCTTGTTCCCCATCTTCGAGCGGGTTCCTTCTGCAAAGATCAGATAGTTTCTTCCTTTCTTTACTTCCTCTGTAACATCCATGATCACTTGCATAGACTGACGGATATCTTCGCGGTCGATCATGTAGGCCTTCATACATTTAAATGTCTGCTTGAGAAGTGGAACATTTGCCACTTCTTTTTTTGCCACCACAGAAAATGGACGCGGGCAGACATCAACAATTGCGAGTACGTCATAAAGCCCTTGATGATTCGGAAAAAACATAAACCCTCCCTCTTTGGGAATATTTTCTTTTCCATATGCCTCGATTGTTACATTTCCGCCTTTATTGGCTCTTTTGACAATATATTTCAGAAGCTTATATCGGGTGATCTCCGGATACTTGTCTACGTGCGCGGCATAGTAACACAGCTTGCACCACATAAACGGAACAAGCAGAATATTCCGAATTACCATAAGTGCAATTCTTTTCACACAATTCATTCCCTATTCCTCCGCATACTCTTTGACGGCTGTCTCGTATAAATTATTGCCCTCGGAGTCGATCACAACAATTGCCGGAAGATCTTCGATCTCCAGGCGGCGGATCGCTTCTGTGCCAAGATCATCATATGCGATCACATCTGCTCTTTTGATACATTTTGAAAGAAGCGCGCCTGCTCCTCCGACTGCTGCAAAATAAACTGCTTTATTTCTCACGATTGCATCCTGGACAGCCTGACTTCTTTTCCCTTTTCCTATCATTCCGCCAAGTCCCAGATCCAGAAGGCGTGGTGCATATTTGTCCATTCTGCTTGCTGTTGTCGGTCCTGCTGAGCCGATCGGTCTTCCTTCTCTCGCCGGAGATGGTCCCATATAATAAATCATCTGATTCTTAATATCAAGTGGAAGCTCCTTTCTTTCTGAAAGTGCTTCATCCATTCTTTTATGAGCAGCATCACGGGCGGTATAAATAACTCCCGTAAGATATACATAATCTCCTGCTCTTAAATCCTGTATTTCTTCCTTTGCTACTGGAACTGTAATATGTCTTTCCATATCCTTTTCCTTCCTGATTCTTTTTCTGTATTCTGCTGCGACGTTTTTAACTGCTAACAGGAGTCTTATAATTCTCTTAAAATAATTTCAGCCAGTTTCTCAACTGTAAAGTCTACAAAACTAATGCACTGCGCTTTTCTCTCCGGAGAATTTTTTTCTTTTCCTCTTGTCAGCACACGACAACAGGTTGCTCCGCAATGTTCTTTAAATGCGTCGTGAAACTCTTTCGTCAGCCGCTGGCATTTCAAAAAGGCTTCATCTCCAGGTGTTCTTCTTCCGAAAAAATAGCCGATGCACATGGTTGCTCCTGCAAGCGCACCACAAATACAGCCACCATCTCCGAGCCCCCACGGGAATCCGGATGACATAGCGATCGCATCATCTGACAGATCAAGATCAAAGCCCTTTTTGATCGCATAGATCACCGACTCTGAACAGGCAAACCCTTTCTGAAAAATCTCAACCGCATCTTTTCGCATTGCATCTACGTCTACATTTGTATTCATAATTATCCTCTTTTCATTTTCCTTTAAATATTACACATCCTCTCACCGGGCAGAAACCATTTGTAACATGCTTCATCTTCGCACGAGTACATATCTTCGGCACGGAAAGTCTTTTCAGGATCCCCCTGTAAATTAAATAGTGCGGATCACATGGCGGTTAACATGACAGCAAATATTTACAGCTACCGGAAGTCCGGCAATATGAGTCGGATAAGTGTTGACATTGACAGCCAGCGCGGTTGTACTTCCCCCAAGTCCGCCCGGTCCGATTCCAATCTTGTTGATCCGCTTCAGTAATTCTTCTTCCAGTTCTTTTACATATGGAATGTCTGAATGGCTTCCGACTTCTCTTGTAAGTGCTTCTTTTGCCATCAGTGCGCATTTTTCAAATGTGCCGCCGATTCCCACGCCGACAACCATCGGAGGACAGGCATTCGGGCCGGCATCTTTTACTGCCGTAAGAACTGCTTCCTTTACTCCTTCGATTCCGTCTGCCGGTTTCAGCATAAATACACGGCTCATATTTTCGCTTCCAAAGCCTTTTGGTGCGACCTTGATCTTCACCTGATCGCCCGGAACAATTTTATAATGAATGATTCCCGGTGTATTATCTTTTGTATTCTCTCTGAGAATCGGATCTTTCACGACGGATTTTCTCAGATATCCGTCAACATACCCCCGACGGATCCCTTCATTTACCGCATCTTCCAGGTTGCCGCCTTCGAAATGTACATCCTGTCCGATCTCAAGAAATACGACTGCCATTCCAGTATCCTGGCAGATTGGGATCATATCTTTTCCGGCGATCTTCAGATTATCCTGAAGCTGACTTAATATCTTTTTCCCCAGTGGTGACTTCTCTGTTGAAACTGCATTTTTCATCGCAATGTCCATATCTTTTGAAAGAAAATGGTTCGCTTCAATGCACATTTCTTTGATATTCTTTGAAATCTCTTCCACGTTCAATGTACGCATTGGTTTTTCCTCCTGCATTTCATAATCTGATTTTTATTATACTATGGTTTTTTTTCATCTGCAATGTAATCATCTTCAAATAAACCTGTATTACCTCCAATTGTTAACCTTATAAAATTTTAAGTTGACATTCTTTCTTTTGCATGGTAAAGTGTGGAATGTATTTGATATTTTTTACCAAGGAAGGTTTACTTATGATTTCTGAAATTGAAACAACTACAGATCCGGTGCTTTCACGAGAAGATGCGATTGCAATCCTGAATACACCGGACGAAGAACTCGATCAGCTCATTGCACAAGCTGAAAAACTGCGCAGAAAATATAAGGGCAATCATGTAAGTATTCATATTCTTACCAATGCCCGCAGCGGTAACTGCTCACAGGACTGCGCTTACTGTGCACAATCCTGTCGTTCAAAAGCCGATATCGACAAATATAAGTGGGTAGCTGATGAGAAGTTATATAAAGATAATGATTTTGTAAATGAACATCATCTTTCCAGACACTGCATCGGACTCAGCGGTATGAAATTCACCGACGAAGAGATCGAAGAACTGGCTTCTAAGATCCGCAAGATGAAGGAAGACGGAACCCACCTTTGCTGTTCCATCGGATTTCTTACTGAAAAACAGGCTCTAATGTTAAAAGAAGCCGGACTCGACCGGATCAACCACAACCTGAACAGCAGCCGGGCTTACTACAGTCACATCTGTTCTACCCATACTTTTGAGCAGCGCGTTCAGAATATCAAAATGCTTCAGGGACTTGGATTTGAAATCTGCAGTGGCGGAATCATTGGAATGGGCGAAAGCAAAGAGGATGTTGTTGATATGCTTCTGGAGCTTCGTGAGATCCAGCCGGAAGCTCTGCCGATCAACTTCCTGTTGCCAATTCCGGGAACTCCGCTCGGTGATGCCGATATTTCCGAACTCACAACTGAGTATTGCATGAAAGTTCTCTGCCTTGCAAGACTTCTGGTTCCGCAGTCAGATATCCGTTGTGCTGCCGGACGTGAGGTTTATTTTAAAGGTGAAGAAAAGAAGCTTCTCAGCGTTGTAGATTCCATCTTCGCTTCCGGTTATCTGACCGCAGATGGCCAGGGAATCAAAGATACGATCCAGACGATTACGGATGCCGGTTTTACATACGAGATCGAATCTGCTTAATTTATTGACACGCTGAACACCGAGGATGAACTAAAATAGTGTGAATACTATATTTTATGGACGTTCGAGGTGTTCAAGGATTGTCGGAATTACATAGCAATGGAACAATCCAATTACATTATTAACATTCTAAAAGGAGAATACTTAACATGACTCAGGGAAACGCTCAGACACTTAGAACTACCAATACTTACGCAATGGCTGTCACCGCTCTTATGACCGCTGTCACCTGCATTCTTGCACCGCTTTCCATCCCGATCGGACCGGTGCCGATTTCACTTACCAACTTTGCAATTTATCTTTCTCTCTATCTTCTGGATTGGAAGAAGGGAACCGTCAGCTATATCCTTTATCTTCTTCTCGGACTTGTAGGACTTCCTGTATTTTCCGGATTCACCGGAGGAATCGGAAAGCTTGCCGGACCAACTGGCGGATATATCATTGGTTTCATCCCAATGGCAATCATTGCCGGTATTGTAATTGACAAATTCAGTCAGAGATGGATCCAGATTCTTGGAATGATCGTTGGAACTGCAATCTGCTATGCATTCGGAACTGCATGGTTCTGCATTCAGGCAGGTTACACTGTATCTGCTGCCCTTGCAGTATGTGTCATTCCATTTATCCCGGCGGACCTGATCAAGATGGTGATCGCCATGATCATCGGACCTGAAATCCGCAAAAGACTCGGAGCTGTTGCACAGTAAGATGCACGGCGTCTGCCAGAATATTTGAAGTCTGGCAAAATAATAATTCAGCCCCCTCTACAAAGTCCGGAAAGCCTGTTTGCTGCAGCGTTTCCGGGCTTCTTTGTTTTTTAATCCGGCTTTTACCAGAGCAAACGCAAGCCATGCCATAACATTTCTTTCCATGCAGCCTCACAAAACAAAGCAAGAGACCAGACAAGGCATTTGCATATTCCCTGTCCAGTCTCTTTATGATTTATCCTGCTTCTGTATTTCTACTTTCGCTCAGATCTTTATTCTTCTGTCTGCTCTTCTACAACCGTCTCAGCAGTTGCTTCTGTATTTGCTTCTTCTGCAGTCTCTTCTGCGTTCTCCTCCAGTTCACCTGAAGCCCTGCGTACCTTTGCGATACTTGCAACTTCTTCGTGTTCCTTCAGATTGATCAGTTTAACACCGGATGTGATTCTTCCGAGTACGGAAATCCCCGCACATTCCATACGGATCACGATACCATCTGTGTTGATGATCATAATCTCATCATCCGGACCTACTGCCTTCGCACCGACTACATTTCCGGTCTTCTCTGTGATCTTATAACACTTCACGCCTTTTCCACCACGGTTCTGGGCTGTGAATTCTTCCATGCGGGTTCTCTTGCCCATACCCTTTTCAGATACGATCAGAAGCTCTTCACCCTGCACATCAAGCTGCATTGCAACAACTTCATCACGGTCGCTTAAATTCATACCACGAACGCCCATAGATGTTCTTCCGGTTGAACGCACATCAGATTCATGGAAACGAATGCATTGTCCATACTGCGTAACGAGAATAACATCTCTTTCGTCATCCGTAATCTTAACTTCGATCAGTTCATCATCCTCGCGGAGTGTGATCGCAGCAAGTCCAGTCTTTCTTACATTTGCGTAATCCAGGATCGGAGTCTTCTTAACAAGACCTTTCTTGGTTGCCATGAACAGATAGTCGCCTTCCTTGAATTCCTTGATCGGAATCATTGCTGTGATCTTCTCATCCGGCTGAAGCTGAAGGATGTTGATAATTGCTGTACCACGGGATGTTCTTCCTGCTTCCGGAATCTCATATCCCTTCAGGCGATAGCAGCGTCCGGTATTGGTAAAGAACATAATATACTGGTGAGTATTGGTCATGAACAGCTCTTCTACATAGTCTTCATCCAGAGTCTGCATACCCTTGATACCCTTTCCGCCACGGTTCTGGCTCTTGAAGGTATCATTGCTCATTCTCTTGATATAGCCCATCTTAGTCATGGTGATCACCACATCTTCTCTCGGGATCAGATCCTCTGTGGAAATATCGTATTCATCAAATCCGATGGCTGTTCTTCTGTCATCTCCGTATTTTTCAGAGATCACAAGGATTTCTTTCTTAATTACGCCAAGCAGGAGCTTTCTGTCTGCAAGGATCGCCTTGTACTCTGCGATCTTCTTCTCAAGCTCTGCATACTCTGTTTCCAGCTTCTCTCTTTCCAGACCGGTCAGAGCTCTCAGACGCATATCCACGATAGCCTGGGACTGTGCATCACTTAAGTTAAAGCGGCTCATCAACTCTGCTTTCGCAATCTGTACGGTCTTGGATCCACGGATGATCTTAATGACTTCATCAATGTTATCCAGGGCGATCAGCAGACCTTCCAAGATGTGTGCACGTTCTTCTGCTTTATTCAGCTCGTATTTGGTACGTCTGGTCACAACGTCTTCCTGATGTTTCAGATAATGGTTCAGGATTTCCAGAATGCTCATAACCTTCGGCTCATTATTGACCAATGCAAGCATGATCACACCAAACGTATCCTGAAGCTGTGTATGCTTGTAAAGCTGGTTCAGAACAACATTCGGGTTCACATCTCTTCTCAGTTCGATGCAGACACGCATACCTTCACGACTTGACTGGTCGCTCAGGTCTGTGATTCCATCGATCTTCTTATCTCTTACAAGCTCCGCAATCTTCTCGATCAGGCGGGCTTTGTTGACCATATACGGAAGCTCGGTTACTACAATTCTGTGCTTTCCGTTCTGCATTGGCTCGATATTGGATACCGCACGCACACGGATCTTTCCACGTCCTGTACGGTAAGCCTCTTCGATTCCTCTTGTTCCCAGGATTGTTGCTCCCGTCGGGAAATCAGGTCCTTTGATGATCTCCATGATCTCTTCGATCGTAGTCTCATCTTTATCTTCAATCTGGTCATCAATAATTTTCACAACCGCACCGATGACTTCTCTTAAGTTGTGCGGTGGAATATTGGTTGCCATACCTACCGCGATACCGGAGGTTCCGTTCACCAGAAGGTTCGGGAATCTTGACGGAAGTACGGTCGGTTCTTTTTCTGTCTCGTCAAAGTTCGGTGCAAAATCAACGGTATCTTTGTTGATATCCGCTGTCATTTCCATCGAAATCTTACTAAGTCTTGCCTCGGTATATCGCATTGCGGCAGCACCGTCACCATCCACAGAACCGAAGTTACCGTGACCGTCTACAAGAATGTAACGGGTAGACCAGTCCTGTGCCATATTAACGAGAGCTCCGTAAATAGAGCTGTCACCATGTGGGTGATATTTACCCATGGTATCACCGACGATACGCGCGCATTTACGATGCGGCTTGTCAGGACCGTTGTTCAGCTCGATCATCGAATAAAGAATACGTCTCTGAACAGGTTTCAGACCGTCTCTTACATCCGGAAGCGCACGAGAAGCAATAACACTCATGGCATAATCGATATAGAACTCTTCCATGGTTTTTTTCATATCCACTTCATGAACTTTATCAAAAATATTATCTTCCATTGGTATTCTCCTATATATCTAAGTTCTTAACAAATTTTGCATTCTCTTCGATAAATTCTCGTCTTGGTTCTACTTTATCTCCCATCAGGGTTGTAAAGGTAAGATCCAGTTCGGAAGATGTCTCATCGTCCATTGTCACTCTTCTTAAGATTCGATGCTGCGGATCCATTGTGGTATCCCATAACTGCTCTGCGTCCATCTCACCCAGACCTTTGTATCGCTGAATCTTATTGTTCTGATCACGTCCGACTTCGCTGATGATCTTCGCCAGTTCTTCATCGCTGTATGCATACCAGACTTTCTTGTTCTTCTCCAGCTTGTAAAGCGGCGGCTGAGCCAGATATACGTAGCCCTGTTTGATCAGCTCCGGCATAAAACGATAGAGGAATGTCAGAAGCAGTGTACTGATATGTGCTCCATCAACGTCGGCATCGGTCATGATAATGATCTTGTGATATCTCAGTTTGGAAATATCGAAATCATCATGGATTCCTGTACCGAATGCAGTGATCATTGCCTTGATCTCGGCATTACCGTAGATCTTATCCAGTCTTGCCTTCTCTACATTCAGGATCTTTCCACGAAGTGGCAGGATCGCCTGGGTTGCTCTGTCGCGGGCTGTCTTTGCAGAACCTCCCGCAGAGTCTCCCTCTACGATGTAGATCTCACACTTGGATGGATCTTTGTCTGAACAGTCTGCAAGCTTTCCAGGCAGTGACATGCCTTCCAGTGCGGATTTTCTTCTGGTAAGATCTCTCGCCTTTCTGGCCGCCTCTCTTGCTCTCTGCGCCATAACCGACTTCTCAACAATTGATTTTCCAATAGCAGGATTCTGTTCAAGGAAGATCTGAAGCTGGCTGCTGACGATACTGTCAACCGCACCTCTCGCTTCACTGTTACCGAGCTTCTGCTTGGTCTGTCCTTCAAACTGAGGATCCTCGATCTTAACACTGATGATTGCTGTAAGACCTTCCCTAATATCCTCACCGGAAAGATTCGGTTCACTGTCTTTTAATAATTTGTTCTTTCTCGCATAGTCGTTAAAGGTCTTTGTGATCGCATTTCTGAATCCGACCACATGGGTCCCACCTTCCGGTGTTGTGATATTATTTACAAAACCATAGGTGTTATCTGTATAAGAATCATTGTGCTGCATTGCAACTTCAACTTCTACATTATCTTTTGTTCCTTCACAGTAGATGATCTGCTCGTAAAGCGGAGTCTTACTGCGATTTAAGTACTGAACGAACTCCTTGATACCGCCTTCATAGTGGAACACTCTTTCCTTCGGTTCTTCATCCCGGAGATCAGTCAGGCTGATGCGAAGTCCCTTGGTAAGGAACGCCATCTCACGGAATCTCTGTTTTAACGTATCATAATCAAATACTGTATCTTCGAAAATAGTTTCATCCGGAAGGAAGGTTACCTTTGTTCCTGTCTTCTCCGGATCACATTCGTCTACAACCTTCAGCTTGTAAACAACATGTCCTTTTTCATATCTCTGTCTGTACACCTTCCCTTCGTGGCAGATCTCAACCTCAAGCCAGTCAGAAAGCGCATTTACAACGGAAGCTCCTACACCGTGAAGTCCACCGGATACCTTGTATCCTCCACCGCCGAATTTACCGCCGGCATGAAGCACGGTGAATACAACCTCTACCGCAGGGAGTCCCGCTTTGTGGTTGATCCCCACCGGAATACCACGTCCGTTATCTATAACCGTAATTGAATTATCCGGATTGATGAACACCTGGATATGATCACAGTATCCTGCAAGCGCTTCATCCACCGAGTTGTCAACGATCTCATAGACAAGATGGTGAAGTCCTCTTGAAGATGTACTGCCAATATACATACCAGGTCTCTTTCTTACTGCTTCCAGCCCCTCCAGTATCTGGATTTGGTCTGCTCCATATTCTGCACTCATATTGATCCTCCTAATTCTCTTTTGATACATGTCCGTTCTGAACATGGAATACTTTATTTATTGAAAATCGATGATTGACAAACTCGTCAAGTCCCGTACAGGTGATCAGAGTCTGTATATCATGAATACTGTCCAGTAAATAGTTTTGCCTGTGTTTGTCAAGTTCAGACAATACATCGTCAAGCAGCAGCACCGGCGTATCCTTTATGATCTGCCGTACCAGCTCGATCTCAGACAGTTTCAGCGAAAGTGCCGCTGTCCTCTGCTGCCCCTGCGATCCGAATCTGCGGATGTCGATCCCACCTGCCATAAAACAGATATCATCCCGGTGAGGTCCCACCGAGGTACTCTTCATCCTGATATCGCGCTCCCTGTTCTTCTCAAGCGCCGCCTCAAGTGAAAGCGCTCCGCATCCAGGTTCATACGAAAGGCCGATCCTTTCTCTGCCTCCCGTCAGTTTATGGTGAATGTCTCCGATTATCGCATTAACCTCCTCGATAAACCGGAGCCTTCTCTGAATAATCTTTTCTCCATACTGAACCAGCTGCATATCCCATACATCCAGTGTGTCCAGTATATCATCTCTGTAATAGGCATCCTTCAGCAGACGGTTCCGCTGATTGAGTGTGCGGTTATAATTTGCCAGGTCACTAAGATACACCTTATCAAGCTGTGAAAGCTCCAGGTCCATGAACCTTCTCCTCTCCGCCGGACCATTTTTAATAATGTTCAGATCCTCCGGCGAGAAAAACACAAAATTCGTCAGACCGAAAAGCTCACTCGCCCTCCGGATCGGGACCTTGTTAATCGCAATCCCTTTCGGACTGTTCTTCTTCAGGTGCATATCGATCTGCCATGGAACGCCATTTTTCTCAATGACAGTCTCAATATGAGCCTCATCCTGCCCGAATCGGATCAGATCCCGGTCCTTCGTCCCCCTATGAGACTTCGTGGTTCCCGACAAATACACCCCTTCCAGGATATTCGTCTTGCCCTGCGCATTATCACCGTAAAAAATATTCGTGGCATGATCAAATTCAATATTCAATATTTCATAATTTCTGTAATCTTTTAATTTTAATGATTTGATAATCATACCTGTGCCAGCCTATTTTTCAATCTTGATCTCTTCTCCGTTAAATGTAACAACGTCGCCGTCATATAATTTTTTACCACGTCTGGTATCTACTTCTCCATTAACCTTTACCAGACCTTCTGTAATGACTTCCTTGGCTTCCACACCGGATCCTACAAGACCTGCTGCTTTCAGTGCCTGACCAAGCTTGATAAATTCATCTCTGAGTTTGATTGTCTCCATAATTTTTGTCCTCTCTAAATTCCTATACTGCTCCACTGAAGTTCACCGGAAGAATCAGGTATACATAGCTTTCTCCTTCATCCTTGATAAAGCAAGGAGCCTTTGCATTCATAAAGTAAAGATCTGCTTCTTCGTCATCAATGACACGAAGTGCGTCAATGAGGAACTTCGGATTGAAGCCGATCAAGAGGTCTTTTCCCTCTTTAGTGATCATAATCTCTTCATCCATCGTACCCTTCTCTGACTTGATCTTAAGTTCCATCATTTCATCCTGAATGTTGATGATGATCGGCTTCTTATCACCTTCTTTTACAAGAAGAGTTGCACGGTCAATACAGTTCAGGAGTTCTCTTTTATTGATTCTTACCTTTGTCTCATAATCATTGGACAGCATCTGCTCGATACGGAAATATTCTCCTTCAATCAGTCTAGACACCACAACGGTATCATCAAATTCAAATACAATGTGGTTGGCTGTGAAATACAGTCTCACTTCGCTGTCTACTTCACCTGAAAGGATCTTGCTGACTTCGATCAGGGTCTTTCCCGGAACCACGATCTTCTTCGGTTCATAAGATTCCTTCAGCTCGATCTTGCGGATGGAAATACGGTGTCCGTCAAGGGATACCACTTTCAGAATATCCCCGTTCATATCGAAGAGTTCTCCTGTCATCAGTTTGTTGCTGTCGTTGTCTGCAATTGAGAAAATGGTCTGGCGGATCACTTCTTTCAGTGTGAACTGGGAAATGGAAACCGGATTTTCTCTCTCAATATACGGCAGATAAGAAAAATCTTCACCGGATTTACCGGAAATATTGAATTTTGCTTTTTCACAGGTAATGAGCGTCTGAAGGTTCACTCCACTTTCAATCACGATTTCATTATCAGGAAGCTTTCTTACGATATCTGAGAAAATCCTCGCATCCAGTGCGATCATTCCCTTCTCATCGATCTGCCCTCTGATCACAGTCTCGATCCCAAGCTCCATATCGTTCGCTGTAAGTTTGATAATATCTGTAGTTGCATCTATCAGAATGCATTCCAGGATCGGCATGGTTGTCTTTGTCGGAACAGCCTTTGATACAATGCTGACCCCTTTCACAAGATCTGATTTAAGACATCTGATTTTCATAATGTGTAAAACTCCTTTCGACGCGCAAAATATATATTTATATAAAACAAATCCGTAGTTATCTTAGTAGTGTCTGTTGAATTGTGGACAAGTACTTTAAGGCCTTGATCCAAAAGGATTTAAGGCTTTGACAAGTCCGTGGACAGTTCTTTTTCTTCCCTGGAAGATCATGGAAAACTTTTCTACAGCGGGCTGATTTTCTTCTGAATGATCTCGATCGTATTTCTCAAAGTCTCATCTTTTTCCACATCCCGGGCAATCTTGTCCACACCGTGGTTCACAGTGGAATGGTCACGCCCTCCGAGCAGATCACCGATACTTTGAAGAGACGCATCCGTCATCTGCCTGCACAGGTACATCACGATCTGTCTGGCTCCGGCCGTTCTTGCATTTCTCCGACTTCCCTTAAGTTCAGAGACGGGAACATTAAAATGATCGGAGACAACATCCAGAACCAGCTCCGGCGTCACCTTGTGGCTATCGTCCGGTGCGATCATATCCTTCAGTGCCTCTGCCGCCAGAGAAACATCAAAATTCTTTCTTCCACCGATCCGGTATAATGCGATCAGCTTGTTAAGTGAGCCTTCCAGTTCCCGGATATTGGTCTTGATGTTCATCGCAATATACTGGATCACCTCATCTGGAATCTGATATCTTTCCAGTTGGTCCAGTTCTATTTTCTTATAAAGAATCGCCATACGTGTCTCGTAATCCGGCACCGAAATATCTGCGATCAGTCCCCATTCAAATCTTGTCCGCAGACGCGCCTCCAGTGTCGTCATATCCTTTGGCGGTTTGTCGCTGGAAATGACGATCTGCTTTCCGGCATTGTGCAGATGATTGAACGTATGGAAAAATTCTTCCTGTGTACTTTCTTTGCCGATAATGAACTGTACGTCATCGATCAGAAGTACGTCATTATTGCGGTACTTATCGCGGAATGCATTCATCGCCAGATCGTTGCCGGTCTTTCCGTTGCGGATCGCCGTGATCAGGTCATTGGTAAATGTCTCACTTGTCACATACAGGACTTTCTTCGATGGTTCCCGGTCCAGTATGTAGTGTGCGATCGAATGCATCAGATGGGTCTTGCCAAGTCCTACCCCACCATATAAAAACAGAGGATTGTAAACCTCACCGGGAGATTCGGCAACTGCCAGTGATGCGGCATGTGCAAAATTATTATTCCCTCCTACCACAAAGGTATCAAACGTATACTTCGGATTCAGATTCGCTTTTTCAGCTATCGGGCTTACCTCTTTATGCTTATGTGTCTTCTCTTTTACGGGCGCAGTCTTCTCCAGATATCTGCGCTGCTGCTCGCGCGGCAGATCTCTGGGAATAAACTTAATCTGATACTCTGTCCCGGTAACTTCCGCGATGCATACTTTAAGCGGAAGAAGATATTTATTCTGAATGTGTTCGATGCTCGCCTTAAAATTAACGGTAAGATACAGAGTGTTGCCTCTAATCTCATATACCTCCAGCGGGCGTATCCACGTTTCAAAAGAAATGTTCGATAGAAAATATTCTACTTTTAGCTTTTGAATGATCTCTTCCCATTTTTCTTTTATGACGTCCATATTCCTGCCCCATTCATCTTCAAAATAAGCATAATCATACTCTTATATTCTACCTTAAAACGATTTCAGAATCAATCAAAAACCATAAACTTATTCATAATTTCCTTAAAATAAGGGTCGAAACTTTATTAAAACTGCTTGACGGAGACAGCTTTTTTGATTATAATGAAGTACGATGTCTTAAAAACGTAAATAAGCTTCTATTCATATAAGAAGGAATCGATAGGAGGTGGATATCAATGAAGATGACATTCCAGCCAAAGAAACGTTCCAGAGCGAAAGTTCATGGATTCAGAGCAAGAATGGCCACAGCAGGTGGAAGAAAAGTTCTTGCAGCAAGAAGAGCAAAAGGAAGAAAAGTATTATCAGCATAGGTCACATATATGTGGCCTTTTCTTCTATGCAAATTTATGTAAATCGGGAGAATAAAGTATGAAATTTTCCGAATCATTGAAGAAAAACAGGGATTTCCAGTCTGTATACAGAAAGGGAAAACCTTATGGCAACAAGTACCTTGTAATGTATCTCCTGGCGAATGATCTCGGACGCAACCGCGTCGGAATTTCCGTCAGCAAAAAAGTTGGGAACAGCATCATAAGACATCATTTAACAAGGCTGATCCGTGAGAGTTACAGGTTACACGAAGAACAGTTCCAATGTGGATATGATATCGTGATCATCGCAAGGACGACCGCCAAAGACCGGTCATACCATGAGATTGAAAGCGCTCTCATCCATCTGGGCAAACTTCATCACATTTATTCGGACTGCAATTAGCCAGTTCAGTATATCGAGAAGACGGATATACACTACGAGGCACTGAAATTATGAAAAAGATATTATTATATTTGATTCGTTTTTACAGAAAATATTTATCACCTATGAAGGTATATACCCACTGTATTTACATTCCAACCTGCTCAGAATATGCTTTGGAGGCCATTGAAAAATACGGTGCGTTTAAAGGAGGCCTTCTGACCGTATGGAGAATCCTCAGATGCAATCCATTCGCCAAAGGTGGATATGATCCGGTGCCTTAACTAACCTATGAGCCGTCCAAACACCGGGACGGAAATGTTTATGGAGGAAAGGTTATGACAGGAATTTTAATGACACAGGTCAGCACACCGATCATCGGACAGGCTGCCTGGCTGCTCGGTAAGATCATGGATGGTATTTACCGGGTAATGGATTTAATCGGCATTCACAACCTGGGTGTATGTATTATTCTTTTGACAATTGTCATCTACACTTTACTGATGCCGCTCACCATCAAGCAACAGAAATTTTCCAAGATGTCCGCTGCAATGAACCCTGAGCTCCAGAAGGTTCAGCAGAAGTACAAAGGAAAAAATGATCAGGCTTCCATGCAGAAGATGCAGGAAGAAACACAATTGGTTTATGAAAAATACGGAGTATCACCGACCGGCGGATGCTTAAGTATGTTTATCCAGTTCCCAATTCTCTGGGCAATGTACTATGTAATCCGCAACATCCCTGCTTATGTTGGGCAGGTTAAAGCGGTATACACACCGCTTCTTACCTCTATCATGGCACAGGATGGATGGCAGAAGGTCATGGAAAAGATCGGCGAAGCAAAACCGATCCTTATGTCCGCCTCCAAATATGATTACTCTGATAAAAACGTACTGATCGACGTACTGTACAAATTCCAGACTTCAACCTGGGAAACTCTCGGCAAGAAGCTTCCGGATCTGCAGCCTACGATCGACAGCACCGTCGATACATTAAAGTCCATGAATAACTTCCTTGGACTTAACATTGCGGAAACTCCTATGAACCTCATTAGCAACGGTGTAAAAGCCGGCGCATGGGGAATTGTGATCATGGCAGTGCTAATTCCTGTCCTTTCAGGACTTTCCCAGTACCTGAGCGTGAAGCTTTCTCAGCAGACAACTGCAGTTACGAACAATCCGCAGGCTGACCAGATGGCTTCAACCATGAAGACAATGAACGTTACCCTTCCTCTTGTATCTGTATTTATGTGTTTCACATTACCTACAGGTCTTGGAATCTACTGGGTTGCAAGTGCCGTTGTCCGTATGGTACAGCAGTTCTTTATCAACAAACATCTGAATAAGATTCCGATGGATGAACTGATCAAAGAGAATATGGAAAATGCTGCTAAAAAACGCAAGAACAAAAACGAAGTGGATGCAAGCAATGTAAACAAAATGGCTCATAAGAACGTGAAAAACATTCATGAGCCGGTAAGAACAGCTGCTCAGACAAAAGAACTTGAAGAAAAGCTTGAAGAAGCCAAGAAGAAAAATGAAAATGCAAAGGCAGGAAGTCTTGCAGACAAAGCAAACCTTGTAAAGCGCTTTAACGAAGGCCAGAAATAGGGGGACAAGTCAAATGAATGAGATTACAGTATCAGCAAAAACTTTAGACGATGCCATCACAGAAGCTTCTATCCAGCTCGGCGTAGCAAGTGATCAGATGGAATATGACGTGATTGAAAAAGGAAGTGCAGGCTTCCTCGGAATCGGAAGCCGTCAGGCAGTTATCCGTGCCCGTATCAAAAAAACTGTAACAGAAGAAATCAAAGCCGAAGAAATCAAACCGGAAGAGATCAAAAAAGAATTCAAGAAGGATTTCCGAAAAGACCGCAAGGAATTCGTTGGACACAAAGAACGTAAAGAGCACAAAGAATACAAAAAAGATTCGAAAAAGGACTTCAAAAAGGAGCCTAAGAAAGAATTTGTAAAAGAAAACAAAACAGAAACAGTCTCTGCCGTAACAGCAGCAGCTCCGGTTTATGAAGAAAAGAAAGAACTTCATGTAGCCGTTGTAACAGAAGCGACACAGAAGATCTGTGAGAAATTCTTACAGGAAGTTCTTCAGGCAATGGGAATGGGCGAAGTAACTATCGTATCCTCCATTGATGAAGAAGGTGCTCTTGCAATTGAGATGAGCGGTGACAACATGGGTATCCTGATCGGTAAGCGTGGACAGACATTGGATTCTCTCCAGTACCTCACCAACCGTGTAGCCAACAAGTCACAGGATGGTTATGTACGTGTCAAACTTGACACAGAAGACTACCGCAAGAGAAGAAAACAGACTCTTGAAAATCTCGCAAAGAATATCGCTTACAAAGTAAAACGAAGCAGAAAGCCGATCTCACTGGAGCCGATGAATCCTTATGAAAGAAGAATCATCCATTCCGCTCTGCAGGCTGATGACAGAGTTTCTACTCATAGCGAGGGTGAAGAACCATACAGACGTGTTGTTGTAACACCGAACCGCCGTTAAACAGTAACGCAAATTGGTTGCATACACCGTTATAACTGAATCGTTCACAGTAAACCGCAGTCATTTAATGGCTGCGGTTTTTTTACTGTTCACTCCCGTGTCAATCACTACGCTGATTGGCACGGAGGATGTACGTTTTATCTTAAATGGCATCTCGCCCATCGCCAAAGGCGATTTAAAATGACGAGATGCGTTGCTGGTCACAGGTACTGTGAACAGTAACGCGGTTTTTTTCTACTCTTCACAATAGGCACTTCCATTTTGACAGCTTTCGGGGTAAAATGATAACATCGCATTTATTACAAAAGTATAGAAGGAAGCAATAAAATGGGATTTAAAACAGACACAATCGCAGCAATCTCCACAGCAATGACTAATTCCGGAATCGGAATCGTGCGTCTCAGCGGAGAAGATGCGTTTTCTATTATTGACAAAATTTACAAAGGCAAAAGACCGAAGCTTCTGTCCGAACAAAAAAGTCATACCATTCACTATGGCTATATCATGGACGGAGAGCAGACGATTGATGAAGTGCTGGTTCTTTTAATGCGTGGGCCGCACAGCTACACCGGTGAAGATACTGTGGAAATCGACTGTCACGGCGGTGTATTTGTCACAAGAAAGATACTTGAAACCGTGATCAAATACGGTGCAAGACCTGCTGAACCGGGTGAATTTTCCAAAAGGGCTTTTCTGAACGGCCGAATGGATCTGTCACAGGCCGAAGCCGTGATCGATATCATCAGCTCCAAGAATGACTATGCACTACAAAGCTCGGTAAACCAGTTGAAAGGCTCTGTCCACAATAAGATTAAAGAAATCCGTGAAGTAATCCTTTACCATACCGCTTTTATCGAAAGTGCACTGGATGATCCAGAGCATATCAGCGTAGACGGATATGGTGACAGTCTCCTGGGCATCGTAAAGGATCTGCAGCAGAAAATCCAGTGTCTTCTGGATACTGCCGATGACGGACGTATCATCAAAGAAGGCATCAAGACGGTTATCGTCGGGAAACCGAACGCCGGGAAATCCTCTCTGATGAACGTTCTGGTAGGCGAAGAAAAGGCAATCGTAACCGAGATTGCCGGAACCACAAGAGATGTTCTGGAGGAAAATATCCAGCTTCAGGGCGTTTCTTTAAACATCATGGATACCGCCGGAATCCGCGATACCTCTGATATCGTAGAGAAGATCGGTGTGGATAAAGCAAAAGAAAATGCAGAAAAAGCCGATCTGATCATCTATGTGGTCGATGCATCCAGACCTCTTGATGAAAATGATCACGAGATCATCGAGATGATCCGGGATAAGAAAGCTGTGATACTACTGAATAAGAGTGACTTATCCACAGTTGTTGATAAAAAGGCATTAGAAACGTTGATAACTAAGCCAATGATCGATATTTCCGCAAAAGAGGAGACCGGGATCCATGAACTGGAATCTACTTTAAAAGAGATGTTTTATCACGGTGATATCTCATTTAACGATGAGGTTTATATCACCAATATCCGACACAAAACAGCTCTTGCCGATGCACTTTCCAGCCTAAAAAAGGTAGAAGAGAGCATTGAAAACCAGATGCCGGAAGACTTTTTCACAATTGACTTAATGGATGCATATGAATCTCTGGGAAGCATTACCGGAGAGACGATAGGAGAAGATTTAGTAAATGAAATATTCAGCAAATTCTGTATGGGAAAATAAAGACGCATACGACATCGTTGTAGTTGGTGCGGGACATGCCGGCTGCGAAGCTGCCCTTGCCTGCGCAAGACTCGGTCTGAAAACGATTGTTTTCACCGTAAGTGTAGAAAGTATCGCCATGATGCCATGCAACCCGAATATCGGCGGTACCTCAAAGGGACACCTGGTACGTGAGCTGGATGCGCTCGGCGGTGAAATGGGAAAGAACATCGACAAGACATTTATTCAGTCAAAGATGCTGAATAAATCTAAAGGGCCTGCCGTTCATTCCCTGCGCGCCCAGGCAGATAAGAACAAATACAGCAATACCATGCGACAGACGCTGGAAAACCAGGAGAACCTGGAGATCCGGCAAGGTGAAGTCGTCAATATCCTTGTGGAAGATGGTTCTGTAACGGGCGTTCAGACCTATTCTGGTGCTATATACCGCTGCAAGGCCGTTGTACTGTGTACCGGAACCTACCTAAAGGCAAGATGCATTTACGGTGATGTCAGCACGCATACCGGTCCAAACGGGCTGCAGGCAGCAAATTATCTGACCGACTGTCTGAAGGAGCTTGGTATTAAGATGTACCGCTTCAAAACCGGTACACCGGCACGTATCGACAAGCGCAGCATTGATTTCAGCAAAATGGAAGAGCAATTCGGCGACGAGAGGGTCGTACCTTTTTCGTTCACAACGGATCCAGAAGATGTGCAGATTGAGCAGGCTTCCTGCTGGCTTACCTATACCAATCCTACAACCCATGAGATCATCCGTAAAAACCTGGATCGTTCCCCACTTTATTCCGGTATGATCGAAGGCACCGGACCACGTTATTGTCCGTCTATCGAGGACAAGATTGTAAAATTTGCCGATAAAGAACGGCATCAGGTGTTCATTGAACCAGAAGGTCTGGAAACCAATGAAATGTACATCGGCGGAATGTCAAGTTCACTTCCAGAGGATGTTCAATATAAAATGTACAGAAGTGTGCCTGGTCTTGAACACGCAAAAATAGTTAAAAATGCTTACGCAATCGAATATGACTGTATCGATGCAAGACAGCTTCATCCGACACTTGAGTTCAAATCTATTCATGGTTTGTTCAGCGGTGGTCAGTTCAACGGAAGTTCGGGATATGAAGAAGCAGCCGCTCAGGGACTTATTGCCGGAATCAATGCCGCACTGGAGGTTCTTGGAAGAGAACAGTTAATTTTAGACCGTTCCCAGGCTTATATCGGTGTTCTGATCGATGATCTGGTTACAAAAGAAAGCCACGAACCATATCGTATGATGACTTCACGTGCCGAATACCGGTTACTCCTGCGCCAGGACAACGCCGATCAGAGACTAACCGAAATAGGGCACAAAATAGGGCTTATTTCAGACGAGAGATACCAGATGTTGTTAGACAAAGAAGAAATCATCCGCAAGGAGATCCACAGGCTCGAGCATACCAACGTTGGAACTTCCCAGGAAATCACGGATTTTCTCACAAATTGCGGCAGTACGCCTCTTACTTCAGGATCTACACTTGCTGAGCTTATTAAGCGTCCTGAGCTCAATTATGAGCTTCTCGAACCTATCGACCATATGCGAACAGAACGCTTCAGCCGAGAGATTGTGGAACAAATTGATATCAACATCAAATATGAAGGCTATATCAAGCGCCAGTTAAAACAGGTAGAACAGTTTAAAAAGCTTGAAACCAGGAAAATACCGGCAGATATCGATTACGATGCTGTTCCGAGCCTGCGAATCGAAGCTGTGCAGAAATTAAAGCAGTTCCGACCGCTTTCCATCGGTCAGGCATCCCGTATTTCCGGTGTCTCACCTGCCGATATTTCTGTATTACTGGTATATCTAGGACATTAGACCACCAGATAACCAGACCTGTATTTTGATCTTTTTTGGGATATTACAGAATCCATTATTTCTGGTTTCTGTTTTTCCCTTTATATAGATGTGTACTTTTGAGGGCATCACCCAAAAAGTACACATCTATTTTCAAAGAAATGGTTTTATCGTGTACTTTATAGGGCAAAAAGTATGTTTTTCATCTTTTCGTATACCTTTTAGGTGCATGATTGTATTTTTTTAAAAACATTATCACTTTATCGTGTACCTTTAAGGTGCTATCTTCTCAGAAATTGTGTACCTATTTGGTGCAAAACAGTGTAAATTACTGTTTATTTTCCGCAAAGATGTGTACTTTTAGGGGAAAAAGGAGCAATATGAGTAAAAAATTTGAGCAACAGCTTGCAGAATTAGGTATCACATTAACGCAGACCCAGTTTAATCAGTTTGATAAATATTACGAAATGCTGGTGGAATGGAACAAGGTTATGAATCTCACCGGTATCACCGAGTACGAAGAAGTAAACGAAAAACATTTTGTCGACAGCCTTGCATTAGTAAAGGTCCTGGATATCAGTAAAGTTCAAACCGTGATCGATATAGGAACAGGCGCCGGATTCCCCGGAATTCCTTTAAAAATCGCCTTTCCGCACCTGAAAATCACGTTGCTTGACTCTTTAAATAAGAGAATCCGTTTCCTTAACAGTGTAATTGAAGAGTTAAATCTTACGGATATCCATACAATCCACGGCAGAGCAGAAGATTTTGCCCGTCAGGCAGACTACAGGGAACAGTTTGACCTCTGTGTTTCACGTGCAGTGGCCAATTTATCTACATTATCCGAATACTGCCTCCCTTATGTAAAAGTTGGTGGATTCTTTGTTTCTTACAAATCCGGTGATATTGTCGATGAACTTTCCGCTGCAAAAACCGCAGTACATGTCCTTGGAGGTACACAAAATAAACCAGTTGTATTCCAGCTTCCAGGCAGTGATATTAGCCGTTCATTTGTAAAGATCAAAAAAATCAAGCCTACCGGGAAGAAGTTTCCTCGAAAAGCAGGACTTCCTTCCAAAGAACCTATCCACGGATAAACAGCTATACATACCTGTAGTCTGTATATGCCGCAATAGAAATTGAACTATTTTTTCTTTACCTTGAACTTCTGCTATTAGTTCTTTTTATAATAGTTCAATTTTAATTGTTATAGTTTATTCTATTTTGTATTTTTGATAGTTCAATTTTTTGTATGCATTGAAAATGTATTTTTATTTTTTGTATGCAGTTCTGCCAGAAATTTGTTTTCCTATTTCATTTCAAAAAGCGGGTAAGTTCAATTTTTTACCCGCTTAAAATCTGATTTTTTATTTTCATTTAGCTTG
Organism: Coprococcus sp. AF102-57; assembly: GCF_027686195.1. Taxonomy (NCBI): domain Bacteria; kingdom Bacillati; phylum Bacillota; class Clostridia; order Lachnospirales; family Lachnospiraceae; genus Coprococcus; species Coprococcus sp. AF102-57. The sequence goes on from NZ_JAQCSY010000030.1 coordinate 22,076, forward strand.
ATTATTTCTGCAAAAAGCCCAATAATCATCCTTCTGTTTTGTTTTTCAGAGAAAGACAATTTCCATAGAAATTCCCAGAGTTGCATGTCGGTTTTCATGGTGTTCATGAGCAGAATAAGTACCAGTTAAGTACCAGTTCTGTTTGCTATTAGATAATCGCAAAAGTTGATCAAGAGCCATATATAGCCAAATGCGGGATGTACACCGAAGTGTACATCCCGCATTTGGCTATAATGTGTACCTGAACGTACTTTATATTATTCAGCAGAGAAAAGGATATCCAGCTGTTCTGCGAATCCTTCCGGTTGTTCAATTTGTGGAAGATGTCTCGTATCCTTTATGCACATGTATTCTATAGCAGGTACATGCTTCTGATATTGTTTAGCAATCTCAATACTGTTTTCATCATATTGTCCAGAGATAATGCAGATACTATTTGTCGCCTTGCGAATACAATAATAAATATTTGTCTTTGTATATCCACCTTTGATGCTTGCAAACAAATATTTTGAATGTGCGTTTTCATTATGAGCAGATTCATGGTATATCTTCGTCATCTGATAATCTATCGTATCTTCGTCATACAGATACTTATCCACAATTTTTTCATCAATCGCTTCTCTTGAATGAATAATGTTGTACAGTAGCGTACCAATAATCGGTATTTCGATAAGGAACTTCAGCGTCTTGGTTCTCTTATTCGGACATTTTGCAAGTTCCGTAAGTGACAGTGGATTCACCATACAAATCTTTCCAATCACGTTTTCATCATTTCCGCATGCCATAACTGCAATAGCAGCCGATTCTCCCGTAGCCACAACATCTGCCTTTTCGCCAATGATATGTTTAATAAAATCCGTCAGCATTTGCACATAAAGAAAATTAGTATAAGTAATATTTGGTTTTTCAGATCGTCCACAGCCTAGCAGATCCACGGTATAAACAGTATACTTTTCTGCAAGAATTGCCGCTACTTTTTTCCATTCTACGCCAGAGCTTTCTGCATCCAAATCATGAAGTAGCAGTAGTGGTTTACCATTTCCCTGTTTTCTATAATAGATTTTTCCAAATCTCCAGTCATAATAGTTTCCCTCAGATGAGTTTAACAAACTGTCTTTTGTTGCCATTTCTATAAGTATTTTATTTATCAGATGGATTGTAATCGCACCAAGTGTTGCTAAAATCGCGCAGCTTTTCAATTTATTTTTCATCGTCAATTGCTCCCTTCTCCGAATCATTTTTGTCCAGATTCAGCAAGATTATACTCGCAAATAATATCTGTTTTTGTATAATATTTTACCTTGCGGCTTATAGATAAGTATACCATAATCTCCTCACAGTTTAAAGATTTACATCATGTTATTGTTCCTTGGTTTTCGACAAAATGTTTCACGTGAAACATTTTATCTCTCCTTTTTCAGCTGCTCATAGCCAAATATATTTTCATTTATCTAAAATATTTTTCATACATTTTTATATTTCACTTTATGTAGAATGTTTCACGTGAAACATTCCCGCATTTATAAAAAATGCCGAAATAAATGTTTCACGTGAAACATTTAGTAGATTTAGATAAAGTTTAGTGTTACAATTATATCTAGATGTAAATAAAACTTCATATATATTTGCACACTATTAGAAAGGAGGTAATTGCAATGGGACGAATAATTGCCGTTGCCAACCAAAAGGGTGGCGTTGGAAAAACTACAACAGCGATCAATTTATCCTCGTGTTTAGCGGCGAAAGGGCAGAAAGTTCTCGCAATCGACATGGATCCACAGGGTAATATGTCCAGCGGTCTTGGTATAGATAAGGATAATGTTGACTATACTGTATATGATCTTTTAATTGGCGAAGCCACTATAGAGCAAGTGTTACACAAAGAAGCAATTGAAAATCTCGACGTAATTCCCGCAAACATTGATCTATCTGGCGCCGAAATAGAGTTACTCGAGACCGAGAACAAAGAATACATTTTAAGAGATGAGGTGCTTAAGATAAGAAGTAATTACGATTACGTCATTATCGACTGCCCACCTTCACTTAGTATGCTGACAATCAATTCAATGACTACAGCAGATACAGTATTGGTTCCAATTCAATGTGAATACTATGCACTAGAAGGATTGAGCCAGCTGATTAAAACAATCGAGCTTGTAAAAGAAAGATTAAATGAAAATCTTGAAATGGAAGGTGTTGTATTTACTATGTATGATGCCAGAACCAATCTTTCTCTTCAAGTTGTTGAAAATGTAAAAGATAATCTTGATCAGACAATTTACAAAACTATCATTCCACGTAATATACGACTTGCAGAGGCCCCAAGTCATGGCTTGCCAATCAACTTATATGATCCTCGTTCAACAGGAGCTGAAAGTTATATGTTATTAGCAGATGAAGTAATTCATAAAGGAGAAGAGTAAGCATGACAGCAAAACGAGGCGGACTTGGAAAAGGTCTGGATAGTTTAATCAAAGAAAACAAAACCGCAAAACATACTGCACCAGCTAAAAAAGAAGTAGTGAATGCCGGTCCAATCATGATGAAGATCAATGATGTGGAGCCAAACCGTGACCAGCCAAGAAAACATTTTGAGGAAGATGCTCTCTTGGAACTTGCTGATTCAATCAAACAGTTTGGAATCCTTCAGCCTCTGATTGTTCAGAAGCGGAACGATTACTACGAGATCATCGCCGGCGAGCGTCGCTGGCGTGCAGCAAAGCAGGCCGGTATCAAAGAGGTCCCTGTTATCATTAAAGAATACACGGATCAGGAAATCGTTGAGATTTCTCTTATTGAAAATATTCAGCGCGAAAATCTGAATCCAATCGAAGAAGCGCAGGCATACAAGCGTCTGCTAAATGAATTCAGTCTGAAGCAGGACGAGGTAGCTGAGCGCGTTTCAAAGAGCAGAACTGCTGTAACAAACTCCATGCGTCTTCTAAAGCTGGACGAGAGAGTACAGCAGATGATCATTGATGACATGATTTCAACCGGGCATGCGCGTGCTCTTCTTGCAATCGAGGATAAAGAACAGCAGTACATTCTTGCCAATAAAGTATTTGATGAAAAGCTCAGTGTCAGGGATACCGAAAAACTTGTCAAAGAACTGAAAAAGCCAAAAAAAGAAAAAGAAAAGCCTGTTATCCAGAATGCGTTTGTATATGAAGATCTGGAGGAACGTATAAAATCAATCATCGGTTCCAAAGTCCATGTCAATCATAAAGCAAATGGAAAAGGCAAAATTGAAATTGAATATTATTCGGACAACGATCTGGAACGTATATTTGAATTGTTAATGTCAATACAGGAAGGAGAATAATATATGGAAAGTAAAATTCTAAAGTCACTTGGAATTGATCCGGCGTATATATTTCTTTTTCTTATCATGCTGATCATATTGATGTTTCTTCTTTATATTAATGTTAATATGAAATACAACCGTCTGAAATCAAGCTATAACGTATTCATGCGCGGACAGGACGGTAAAACGCTCGAAGAAAGTTTCAGTGCAAGATTCGATGAACTCGACGAGCTTTCCAACATTGCCCACGAAAACAAAGCGGACATCCGCATATTGTATCGCGCGTTGCGAAGCAGCTACCAGAAAGTAGGTATTGTCAAATACGATGCTTTCGGTGAAATGGGTGGAAAACTCAGCTTCGCTCTCACAATGCTTGACAACGACAACAATGGATGGATCCTCAATTCCATGCACAGCAGAGATGGCTGTTACACCTATATAAAAGAAATTGTGCGTGGTGAAAGTTACATTGAACTCTCTGAAGAAGAGGCCGAGTCACTAGATCAGGCCGTTTACCAGGAAATGTATGATCCGGATGTACAGGATGCGATCAAACCACAGTAATTTGCCTGAATCCCTTGATAATCCTCAGGTGATAGAATAAGATGATGTAAGTGGAAAAATTTACTTTTGCCACTCACATCATAAGATATAAAAATAAAGGAATAAGACAGGAGAACAATTATGTTAGATATTAAATTTTTAAGACAAAACCCAGATGTTGTAAAAGAAAACATCAAGAAAAAATTCCAGGATGAAAAGCTTCCACTTGTAGATGAAGTAATTGAGCTTGACAAGAGAAACCGTGAAATCAAAGGTGAAGTAGAAGCACTCCGTGCTGAGAAAAACAAAGTTTCCAAAGAAATCGGTGCATGCATGGCTCATGGTGAAAAAGAAAAAGCAGAAGAGCTTAAGAAAAAAGTTCAAGAAAACGCTACCCGTATGGAAGAACTTTCTGCTGAAGAAAAAGAAGTAGAAGCAAAAATCAAAAAAGATATGATGGTTATCCCAAATATCATCGATCCATCTGTACCGATTGGTAAAGACGACAGCCAGAATGTTGAAATTGAAAAATTCGGCGAACCGGTTGTTCCGGACTTTGAAATTCCATACCATACAGAAATTATGGAAAAATTCAACGGAATCGATCTTGAAAGTGCAGGAAAGGTTGCCGGAAATGGTTTCTATTATCTGATGGGAGATATTGCACGTCTTCACTCAGCAGTTATCTCTTATGCACGTGACTTTATGATCGATCGTGGATTCACATACTGTATCCCGCCTTTCATGATCAGAAGCAACGTTGTTACAGGCGTTATGAGCTTTGCCGAAATGGATTCTATGATGTACAAAATTGAAGGCGAAGACTTATATCTGATCGGAACCAGCGAGCATTCTATGATCGGTAAATTCATCGATACCATGCTTGATGAAGCTGAGCTTCCAAAGACACTGACTTCTTATTCTCCATGCTTCCGTAAAGAAAAAGGTGCTCATGGAATCGAAGAACGTGGTGTATACCGAATCCATCAGTTTGAAAAGCAGGAAATGATCGTTGTATGCAAACCGGAAGAAAGCAAAGAATGGTATGATAAATTATGGAAAAACACTGTTGATCTGTTCCGTTCTCTTGATATCCCGGTTCGTACACTGGAATGCTGTTCAGGTGACCTTGCCGACCTTAAAGTAAAATCTTGTGACGTAGAGGCATGGTCTCCAAGACAGAAGAAATACTTTGAAGTAGGAAGCTGCTCTAACCTTGGTGATGCACAGGCAAGACGTCTTGGCATCCGTGTAAAAGGAAGCGACGGAAACAAATACTTCGCACACACACTGAACAACACAGTGGTAGCTCCTCCGAGAATGCTGATCGCATTTCTCGAGAACAATCTTCAGGCAGACGGTTCTGTCCGCATTCCTGAAGTACTTCGTCCATACATGGGCGGTAAGTCTGAAATCAGATAGAAAACGAGGTAAATTTTGCATAAATATTTAAACGCTATCGGATTCCACGATATCGCATCTGAACGCGAATGGTATCAGATTCTTCTTGAATCCGAAAAGAATTTTTCCGGATATGACCGTATTGCCTTGGACGAACACACAGATCTCTGTGAGCTTCGCAGGGAATACGGCAACGGAATAGGCATTTCTTCCTACGGCTTTATCGATGAAAATGATGAAGCGTTCCGCAGAGAATGCTATTTCCCATATTTTTCAGGCAGTGGAGTCAGCTCTTATGCTGATATTGCAGTAGAACAGAAAACCTTCTCACCGACCTATGTTGGTGTCTGCGAGGATGTAAAGCTCGGCTGCAGTATCATTTTCCATATTCAAAACGGAATGGAATACATAAAAGAAGCCACTCTCGGCGGTCTGAACAAAAGTTCAATCTCTGTAACATTTTCCGGGCTTGCCTTAAGTGGGAAAATTTTGCTTCCGGTCACAAAGGATACAGGCGCTGCGGACAAGAGAGCGGAAGAGCTCCGCAACCGGATGATGCTCATGAGCGCAGCAAAGGAAGGGAATCCCGATGCCATTGAAAGCCTTACGCTTGACGACATCGACACCTATGCCGCAGTATCAAAAAGAATCCGTGGGGAAGATATTTACAGCATTGTCGATACACATTTTATGCCATCTGGTCTTGAATGTGACCAGTATGCGATCCTTGGTGAGATTCTGAATATCGATACCATTGAAAATCTTCTTACTGGGAAAGAACTTTATGTTCTTACAGTTGAAACCAATGAGCTTCAATTTGATGTATGCGTACCGGTTGAAAAGGTAATTGGCGAACCGGCAATTGGAAGACGGCTGAAGGCACAAATCTGGCTGCAGGGGCATATTAATTTTTAGGAAAGATTTTTGACTTATATAAAAAGCATGACCAAATTTCTTTTAATTGAAAATTAGTCGTGCTTTTTTGTATATGTGTTTCAGAACATTCGGCTTTACATAAAAAAGTCCTGTAAAAGCTATTTCACATATCAGATCCCGCTCTGTTACCTCACCATGATCATCCTCTTAGAAAAGCATTTGACATTTTCATGTTCAAACGGTATGATATATGTATATGTTCTATTAGTCAAATGAATATAAGAATCGTCTCCTAAGAGAAAGCCGAGGCATTCCCCAAAGGGAAAAATGAAAAACAACTTTCAGTTCGAATCTATTCTGAAAAATGTCAAAGGTGACAACAAAGCATTCCCCAAATTGGGGAACGTTCTAATGTTACCAACTCGAAAAAATCTGTAGATTGACAACTCGAAAATGAGTTGATAATCTTATATATGGCCGAAGGGAAAAATCCCAGAAACCCAGTAAAATCAAGGGTTTACGGCATGTGTCGTCATAGCTCAGCTGGATAGAGCACTCGCCTCCTAAGCGAGGGGTCGGAGGTTCAAATCCTCTTGGCGACGGGCTTCAAAGCGTTCGAAAATGTTAGCTGGATTAGCTGACAACGAACGCTTTTGTTATTTTCTAATCACGTTCGTGACACAAAATTCCATTCAAAATGATCAATTTCCAGCTAACGCAATCCGATTTTTGTTAGCTGACAGCTAATCAAAATTACCGGTTTGCAAACATGGGTTTTAGGAAGTTCAGCTAACATTTGGGTTCCGCTCTGTTGTCACCCCTTATTCGGGGATGTAAATCAGAGAAAAGGCGGGAAAAGAAACCATCTCTCTGAAACCTGCAAACATTAATTAGCTGAAACAGTATACAATTCTATTAGCTACAGCTAATGGTCAAACAGCAATGTCTGTTTGGAACTTTACCTAAAACAAAAGTTCCAGGCAGGCATTTTTTATATCCTGAATCCTGGAGGAAAGGAGTCAAGATGACTGAGCCAAACAGACAATCAGAAGCAAAAGAAGAAAGAATCATAGAAATTGAGATTGAGCGTCTTCGTCCTTTTAAGAAACATCCCTTTCAAGTAAAAGATTGTCTGCATCGACATCCTAAATTTTTTTCTGGATTTGAGATATGATATAGGAAAATAACACTAGCCATGATAGAACAGGTACATATCTGGATACCGTAGCAGCATCCACTGATCAAGCAGAACTGAAAACAGTACAGGACTTTCTGGATCGTATTGAGAATCAGAAATTGTATCATGTGCTGATCACCGTGGACAGGCTTACCCTTCAGATCGTTCTGATGAAGATCCAGGGGTATAGCACTCATGAAATAGCCAGGTATCTGAAGATTACCGAAAAGGCGGTTTACAGGCATATGGACAGGCTGAAAGAAAAAGTGAAGAAGATCTTCGAGTAGTTCATGATAATCACAAAGCAGGGTGTGAGAACAAACTCCACCCTGCTTATCATTTATTAGAAAAAATGAAACTTTTGTCAAAACCAGTATTTAAAAATTTTATCAGTAATAAAGTGCAGAATGCTGTTTGGATTGCTATTTTTATGCAACTATTTCTTGTTGCTCTTGACAAAATCTTTTTTAAAGATTAAAATTATAACAGTGTTATATAGCACTGTTATATAGGAGGTGTGCAAAATAAACGGAAATGGAACGACTTTAGAAAATATCCACCGGGCAGCGAAAGCAGAATTTTTAGAAAAAGGATATAAAGACGCTTCCCTGCGGAATATTGTGAAATCCGTGGGAATGACTACCGGAGCCTTTTACGGATATTATAAAAGTAAAGAAGAACTTTTTGAAGCCATCGTTGGTGAGCATTACGAATATATTCTCAAACGTTTTATAAAGGCACAGCAGGAGTTCGCCGAACTACCAGCTGCCCAGCAGCCGGAAGTCATGAGTGACATTTCGGGGCTTTGTATGTACGATATGCTCCATTATGCGTACGAACATTTAGAGGAATGTAAACTGATCCTCTGCTGTTCGGAAGGAACAAAATTTGCCGGGCTAATTGATGAAATGGTGGAGATTGAAGTGGAAGGGACTCATGCCTATCAGGAGGTTTTAAGGAAGCTTGGAAGGCCCTCTCCGCATATCGATCCTTCGCTGGAGCATATTCTGATCACCGGAATGTTTCATACCTTTTTTGAATTGATCATCCACGAAATGCCGCTCAAAGATGCCGAAAACTACGTCAGAGAAATGCGCACCTTTTATACAGCGGGATGGATGAAAATTATGGGGCAGTAATGCCTTATAATTTTTGCTTGATAGTTAGCTGAAACTAATCTAAATTCGGATATTGTAAGAACATAGATGTGTTCTCTTTATCATAAACACAAAGAAAAGGAGGAATTTTTTTGAAAAAGCAATCCAATTTATCACGCCTGCTGGAAATTGCAGGCAGCCATAAGTACCTGACCTATGCTTCCTGGGTGCTTTCTGCGATCAGTGCCCTGATTGCTCTGGTACCATTCTATTACATCTGGAAAATGATCAAGGAAGTATTGGAGGTGGCACCGAATTTTGACCAGGCACAGAACCTGACCGGTAATGGCTGGATGGCAGTATTGTTTGCGGTTATAGCGGTGCTTGTCTACATAGCAGGGCTGATGTGTTCCCATTTGGGAGCATTTCGTATTGCCACAAACCTGCGTATCCAGACCATGGAGCACATTGTTAAGTTGCCTCTTGGGTTTGCCGAGAGTTTTGGCAGCGGAAAACTGCGCAAGATTGTCAACGAATCCAGCGCAGCCACCGAAACCTATCTCGCCCATCAGCTTCCCGACAGAGCCAATGCCATTGCAACCCCCTGCGGTCTTTTGGTGCTGTTGTTCGTGTTTGACTGGAGACTGGGACTATTGAGTCTTGTTCCGGTTGTGCTGGGGGTTCTGATCATGATGGCAATGACCGGAAAGCAGATGCAGGAAAAGATGAAAGAATACCAGAATGCGCTGGATGATATGTCCAATGAAGCGGTAGAGTATGTCCGTGGAATTCCGGTGGTAAAAACCTTTGGCCAGACGATCTTTTCCTTTAAGAAGTTTAAAGACTCCATTGACCGGTATAAAGTATGGGTGATTGCTTATACCAGGCAGCTTCGGACACCGATGATGTTCTATACAGCTGCGATCAACGGCGTTTTTGCCACACTGATTGCCGGAGGACTGTTGCTTACGCAAGACGGTGTAACTTCCGGTTTCTTACTGGATCTTATTTTCTATATCATCATTACACCGGTTATTTCTGTCACACTGACACGCATTATGTTCCAAAGTGAAAACGCCATGATCGTAGACGACGCTTTACAGAGAATTGACAGCGTTTTGCATTTGAAGCCTCTGGAGGAAACGAAACATTCAAAGCATCCTCAAAACGCTTCCGTGGAACTGAAATCGGTTCATTTCAGCTATGATGGAGAAAAAGAAGTATTAAAAGATATTTCACTGACCATTCCTGCAGGACAGACGGTAGCTTTTGTAGGTCCATCCGGCGGTGGAAAAACAACCCTTGCCAACCTGATTTCCCGATTCTTTGATCCCCAGAGCGGAATGGTAAAAATCGGTGGTGTTAATGTGAAAGACATCCCGAAAGAGGAACTCATGAACACGGTGTCTTTCGTATTTCAGAACAGCCGTCTGATCAAGGCATCTATTCTGGAAAATGTGCGTATGGGAAAACCGGAAGCTACCCGTGAGGAAGTTCTGACTGCCCTTCATCACGCGCAATGCGATGATATTCTGGAAAAACTCCCACAGGGTGTGGATACGGTCATCGGTACAAAGGGTGTCTATCTTTCCGGCGGCGAGCAGCAACGAATTGCCATTGCCCGTGTGATGCTGAAAAATGCTCCGATTATCATTCTGGATGAAGCCACTGCCTTTGCTGACCCGGATAACGAAAGCCGCGTACAGGCTGCTTTCTCAAGACTTTCCGAGGGTAAGACAGTGATTATGATTGCCCACAGGCTTTCTACCGTAACAAATGTGGATCAGATTTTTGTCATTTGCGACGGACGGGTTGCCGAGTGCGGAAACAGTCGCGAATTGCTTGCAAAAGACGGTATATTCAGCCGTATGTGGAAAAATTACCAGACTTCCGTGCAATGGAAGGTAACAAAGGAGGTGCAGTGATATGATCAAAAAACTGCAGAAAAAATATGCCCTGTCTGAACAGGGAGCAAAAGACCTGATCAAAGGCTGCCTGGCCTGTGTCCTTCAGAATCTGTCTTTTATGTTTCCGGTGGGACTTTTATATTACCTGGTCAGCGATCTGATGAACGGGGGTGTTCCCGGCGAGAAAATTCCATTTTATGTGGCAGGCTGCGTGGTGTGTATCGGCTTGATTCTGCTGACCACTTTCTTTCAATACAATGCGACCTATTTTGCCACTTACAAAGAAAGCGGTATCCGCCGCATTACCCTGGCAGAGCATCTGCGCAAAATCCCCCTTTCCTTTTTCGGGAAAAAGGATTTAGCCGATCTTACCAGTACCATTATGGCGGATTGCACCTTCCTGGAGCAGAGTTTTTCGCATTTTATCCCTGAGCTTGCAGGTTCGATCATTTCTACAGTTCTGATTTCCATCGGTCTGCTCTTTACGGACTGGAGAATGGCACTGGCTGCCTTATGGGTTCTGCCGGTTGCCTTTGCGATTGTGGGATTTTCCGCAAAGATTCAGGAAAATCTGAATCAGAAAGCGATGGATGTGAAGATGGCCTGCGCAGACGGGATACAGGAGTGCATTGAAACGGTTCGTGACCTGAAAGCGAACAACGCGGAGCAGGCATATCTAAAAGGTCTGGAAAAGAAGATCCGTGCCGTGGAGCATCGTTCCATCCTCAATGAATTCGGCCTTGCTGTTTTTGTGGTTTCCGCATCGCTGGTGCTGAAGCTTGGTATTGCAACGGTTGCGCTGGCAGGAGCTGTTCTGCTCATGCAAGGAAGCCTCTCCGTGCTTACATTCTTTATGTTCCTTCTGGTAGTATCCCGTTTATATGACCCTCTGCAGGGCGCACTCCAGAATCTTGCGGCAGTCATCAGTACACGAACCAACATTGCCCGTATGAATGAAATTCTCGATCATCCGATCCAGCAGGGCAGCGACAGGCTTTCCAATCAGGGGTATAATATTGTCTTTGACCATGTTGGGTTTGCCTACAATACCGGAGAAACCGTATTGAAAGATGTTTCCTTTACAGCAAAACAGGGAGAGGTTACGGCTTTGGTCGGCCCATCTGGCGGCGGAAAAACAACCGTATCCCGGCTGGCAGCAAGGTTCTGGGATATTAACAGAGGAAAGATTACCGTGGGAGGCATGGATGTATCCCGAATTGACCCGGAAACACTGCTTTCTCTGTATTCCATCGTATTCCAGGATGTTACACTGTTTGACAATACGATTCTGGAAAATATCCGAATCGGAAACAAAGACGCCACAGACGAACAGGTCATTGCTGCTGCGAAACTTGCCAATGTGGATGAATTTGCGGAAAAACTGCCGGATGGATGGCATACCAATATCGGGGAAAATGGTTGTGAACTTTCCGGCGGAGAGCGCCAGCGTATCTCTATTGCCCGTGCATTTCTGAAAAATGCGCCGATCATTCTTTTAGATGAAGCTACTGCTTCCCTGGATGTGGAGAATGAAACTCTGATACAGACAGCCCTTTCCCGTCTGATCGCAGATAAAACGGTTCTGGTCATCGCCCACAGGATGCGTACCGTAGCAGGAGCAGATAAAATTGTTGTCCTTTCTGATGGCACCGTGGCAGAAGAAGGATCACCAAAGGATCTGGAAGAAAAGAATGGTGTATATGCCCATATGGTAAAACTGCAGACAGAAAGCCAGAATTGGAAACTTACATAAAGAAAAGGGAGGGCTGGTTATGCAAACATTAGGCGTTGTGGAGGATACCCTGTTTGTCCCTATGCTGGGCAGAATCTATGCCAGTGAGCATTGCCCACAAATTTTATATGATAAAAAGGCGTTGGAATTGAAAAATAGGCTGCCGTTAGACTTGATTGAACAGAATATGCAGAACCAGTATACCCTTTTGGCCTCTGCTTCCCGGTCTGCTAATATGGATCGGATTATTCGGGCTTTTCTGGAACGCAGACCGGACGGTGTGATTGTCCAGCTGGGCTGTGGTCTGGAGACAACCTATCACCGATGTGATAACGGAAAGACACACTGGTATGCCGTGGATCTACCGCATGTGATAGAATACCGGCGAGATCTTCTTCCCGAACCAGAGAGGGAATTATATATTTCCGGGGATGCCTTTGCAAAGGATTGGATCAAAAAAGTTCGCAATGATGTACTTGATACTCCTATTCTCGTTACTGCAGGCGGATTATTTCATTATTTTGAGGAACATAAGGTCATTGCCCTTCTGCGTATGATTGGGCAATTTGGAAATATGGAAGTTGTTTTTGATACGGTGAACAAAAGAGGCATGACCATGATGAAGAAAAAATATATGAAACAGGTCGGCCATGCCGATGCACAGATGTTCTTTTATGTGGATTCCGCGGAAGAACTGGCAGCAAAAATCGGGGATAATGTGAAAGTGATTACGGAAGAACCATACTATCGTTACATCCCTAAAAACAGTTTAAAGCTATCCACAAAGGTCAGTATGGCAGTTTCTGATCAATTCAAGATGGTAAAGATGATTTGTTTAAAAACCTAAGATTTTTTAACATAAAATAATTTTTGCAAGTGCAAAGAAATAAATCAACGCTTGAAAAAGGAGTAAATAATATTTGATATGCAATAATCATTATCTTAATAAGCTCTATAATGATTTAGTAACAAATTCTCCTAAAATAATTTCAATGAACATTCCCTCTGATATTTGACAAAAGGCGGTTTACAGGCGTATGGACAGGCTGAAAGAAAAAATCAAAAAAATATTTTAATTATGAGGGGAAATTCATAGTTTCCCATTGGCGACAGGGTGAGAGGACGAAATCCTCCACCCTGTTTTCCTTTGTGTGGCGTAAACAGGATTGTTCCTTGACAACCGAATAGTCATTCGCCAAATACTTCCTCTTTGTGATTGTGATGAGCATAAGCGTGCGGAGCAGTACGCCAAGACCTGCCGACAAGCAAATAGCGATGAAAGGTGGTGAGCGAGCCTATACTGACTCCAAATATCGGGTAGCCCTCGGTTTCGCCATAACCCACAAAGAGCATAATGGTACTCCCGTCCAGTCACAGTCCGAGCGGTATCCAATCCGCCGCAGGCAATGAGGGCGGCTCTGGCAGACCGTCAGTTGGGGTGAAACTCCCGTGGAGTCAGTTCGCTGCTGACCGTTTGGCGACTTCTCTGCGCTTTTGCGCATTTGCATTTCGGGGTGTCGAGGACAAATAGAAATGCCATGATCATAAAGCCAGATATAAGGTTATCACTGAGAACAGAGCTTTGTTTTATATGCTCCCGACCTCAAAAAGCCTTTCGTCTGGCTTATTACATAGACAGAAACCGTATGTCAAATATAGATTAGAGGGCATTCAAATGAAAAGAACTGTCAGGCGTGGAGATATTTACTACGCAAAACTTGATCCGCATATCGGCTCTGAACAGGGCGGCACAAGACCTGTCCTCATTCTTTCCAATGATACAGGAAACAGGTTCAGCCCTACGATACGTTAACAGAGCATATGTGGTTTTGGTTTTATAAAATGTTGTTCTGTAGGCAGAGGAATAATTTTACCACCACAGGAAGAGCACTTGCATATATCTTTATTGTAAAGAAGACAGATAATGGAAGGTGCATCCATATCTTTCAGTTTGGAAATATATTTTTTGCAGCCAAGGATGTTTCTGCATAGGGCAATCTTTTTCTTCTTATTTCTGGATGAAA